>JALOMS010000345.1 GCA_025455345.1 Thermoflexibacter sp.
TATTTATCTTTGTAAAAACTTAGATTTAGTTATGGAAACACTTCAAGCTGATATTTTTGATGAATTTCAAACAGAAGACGTTATGTCCTATCACCATGCCGTTATCTCTTACAGATTGACCAAAATGCTGGGTCAATTTGATGAAAAATTTGATATTTTGCCCGAATTGGAATTTGAACTCCCTTTTGGGCGAGTAAAACCTGATATTGCAATTTGCACCCCAAGTAAAATTAACTGGTTGAAAGATATTATTCGTCCTACTGTGCCTCCCTTGCTTGCCATAGAAATTTTATCTCCTCGTCAAGCACTTTCCGACCTGATAGACAAGTCGTTAGAGATTTACTTTCCCTCTAATGTGCCTACGGTTTGGGTAATTATCCCCTTGCTAAATATTGTGGCAAAACTTACTTCTACCGAACAGACCAATTTTACACAAGGTATTTTAACTGACGCAAATACAGGTATTTCCATTGACATTGATAGACTTTTTGAATAAGTGATGAATTATGAATATGGAATTTGTATTTTAATTCTCAATTTCTCATTCTCAGATTCTTCATTTTACTCTTTCAATATTTCCTCGTCTTCCCAAACATCTTCATAATCAGGAGTTACTAAAAATCTATATCCAGCAGGAAGTCCTAAATATTTGATAATCAATGGACACCAATCTTCTAAATGCTTTACATGAAGTGGCACAAAAAAATCTGGTGAATCAGGAAGTTCTTCTCCTGCCCAAATATACCAACCACAAGTCCCATTTTCTTCTGGGTAACGTATGCCATTGATTGGTAAAATGCCTTCTTTTACATTTTCGGAAATTCCTAAAATTGAATTTTCAGGAGATTCCAAGAAGATTGTTCTATATCTATTGCATACCTCTATTTGCTCTTTTTGATGATTCATATAATTGCATTATTTTTATATAGATTTAAATCTATAAATCACTCATTATAAGTTAATTAAGAAAAAAACTCATAATTCATAACTCCTAACTCATTACTACTTCACCACCACTTTCTTCCCTTCCACCAAATATGGAGAGCCAGCCGTAACTACCTGATTTACATTTTCTAAGCCCGAAGTTACCACTACTTTTCCCTCTGCCAATCTTGCAATTTTGATGTTTACTTTCTTGGCAATTTTATTGTCGTCTATGGTGTAAACTATCGCCTCTTTGCCGTTACTTTCCACCAAAGCCTCTATTGGGATAATGGTTTTTGTCTTAATATTAGAAGGCATAACTTCCACAGAAGCAATGAGTCCCGAAGCAAAACGAGCATTTTTAGGGTTCACAGAAATCTCTACTTGGAACGTGCCACTCATCGGGTCTGCGGCTTGGGCAAGTTGGGTTACTGTCCCCTCAAAAACTTCGTCAGGGTAAGCGTCAAAATTGACCTTTGCTTTATCGCCCAAATTGATTTTTGCCCAATCTCTGTCTGCCAAACCTACACGAATTACCCAATCTTGGGAAGCAGTGCCGTTCATCAAGAACAAGGGCGCGCCCGCTTGCGCCAATTCACCTTCGTTCATCAGTTTTTTTAGGATTTTTCCGTTAGCCACTGCTCTGATTTCTGTATAGTTTTGGTTAAACTTGGCAATATCAACACTCTGTTTAGCAACAGTATAAGCAGTATTTACATTCTGGTACTGCTCCAAAGTGGCTACACTGTCTTTGTACAAATTCGTGATTCTGTTCAAATCCCTTTCAGATTTGTTTAACCCCTCCAACGCCTGCGTAACTTGGGCATTGATTTCTGTTTGGTTCAAAACGGCAAGCAGTTGTCCTTTGCTAACTGCCTGACCTTCTTTGACATAGATTTTTTCAATGATACCGCCAATCTTAAAAGAAAGGCGCGCCTCTGTGCTGGAAGAAAGCAAGCCCGAAGTAATCACCTGTTCGTTAATTGTTTCCTGTGCCACTTTCACAACTTGCACATTTACAATGTCTTCATTGATTTCTGCTTCTTTTGCTTTGTTATCGGCGCAAGCAACAGCAATAAATCCAATTGCCACAAAACCAATGATTTGAGTAAAGAATTTTCTACTTAGCATATATTTTTTAGAATTAAGAATTAAGAATCTGGAATTAAGAATTAGCAATGAATAATTACTAATAAAATTAACCATGAACGAATTTGTATTTTAACTATTTATCTATTCAACTATCTAACTATTAAAAACAACTAACAACTAACCATTTGCATTAATGTACTTCACCACATCACGCACACGTCTGAATTTAGGCAATTCATTATCAGCAATTTGGATATGAAAAGCATTTTCAGTATAAGCAATTAGCGCAATAAATTCGTTTTCGCTAAGGCGCAAATCCTCGCTAAAAGACTTGCTAAAATCTACCGTTTGCGGGTTCATAAAAAAGTTTTTCGCAACGAGTTTTTGGAATTTTTTAAGTGTTTTTTTCATAAGAATCTGGAATTTGGAATGAAATGCAAAATCTGGAATCGTTTAATCGCAACGGCGAACCGTCTGGATTTTGGAATAAAATATAATTAATTACAACAAACAATCAACAACAAACAACTGTATTTCAGCTATTTACCTATTCAACTATACTACTATTGTCTTTTATAGAAAATATAATCCATCACCAAAGGCTCTATGCCGTTCTGCCTGAAAAGGGTAGAAATCTGCCCCCTGTGGTGTGTGGAATGATTGACTAAATGGAACAAAATATCTCTGACCGTATTTTTAAAAGCTAAACCTTTGGAATTAAGGTAGTTAATTTCATTTGCCAAATCTACATTTTCAAGAATGAGCAAGGAATGACGGTAATTTTTCTCGTCTATACTTGCCAAGTCCTGCGTTGCTTGCAAGTCCCACACGCCATAAGGATTTTCAGCAAATAGAATCCTGTTGTTCCAAACATGGTGTGCGTTCAAAATGTGGCTAAATAACAGCTTTGCCTTTTCAGGAATTTCTTGCTCCCTTTGCGCTATCACGTCAGCCAATTTTTGGTTGAAGTGATGACCGTATTCAAAAAGTTCTTTAAAAAAATCAACCATAAGTTTATTTAATCTGGAATCGTTTAATCTGGAATCGTTTAATCTGGAATGAAATACAATAATGAATAACAAGCAACTGTATTTTAACCATAAATTATAAACTAATTGTATTTCAGCTATTTAACTATCTATCTATTCAAATACTAATTACTCAAAAAAGAACAATCAAAACAATTTAACAATCCAACAATCTATTAATCGACAAGAGAATAACTCGCCTTCACCCTCTCTACTTCTGCCAATTTTGCCCACACATTGTAAAGCGAAATGGACTGCTGAATTTGGGAGGAAGTAAGGTTATTTCTTGCGTCAAGGTACTCAATTTGAGTGCTTTGCCCCTGCTTGTAGCGTTTGAAAGTATCGCTGAAATATCGCTGGGCAGACTCCACTTGCGCCTGCGAACTTTGGTAAATCTCCAAAGCAGAAAGATAGTTGTTCACCGTAGTTTTTACTTGCAAATGCAGTTGATTGTCCACCTGTTCGTATTGAGCATTGAGCGCATTTACGTCCATCTCTGCTTGCTTGATTTTCAGTTTGTTACGACCACTTGCAAACAAGTTCCAATCCAGAGAAACACCCAAAAGTGCGTAGCGGGTTTGGTCGTTGAACTTCCAATGAAAGCCCTGTGAACCTAAGTCCACCGCAGTTCCTAATTTGGGCAACCAAAAAGCCTTATTAAGATTGACTACCTGCTGATTGGCATTGATTCCCGCCTTGATTTTTTGCAATTCCTCGCGATTGCCCATATCCATAGTGATACTTTCTGGCACTTGCTTTTTAATCGTATTGAAAGCTGTATCTATCTGAATTGGAGTTTCTAAGGGTTTGTTTATGAGAAAGTTAAGGTATGCTACTGCATTTTGCTGGTTGTTCTGCGCCTCGATAATTTGCGCCTCTATCCTACTAATTTCACTTTGTGAGCGCATGAGGACGGTGCTGGTAGCCATGCCATTTTTTACCAAGGATTCATTGATTCTTTGGCTTTCTTTGAGCAAATTGAGTGCGTTTTGATAAATTTTTACTGCTTCGCTTGCTTGCAAAAACTTGAAATAAGCAGACTTTATATCTTTTACTAACTCGCGCTTAAATACGTTAATTTCAGCTTGTTGCATGGTGAGTTGCTCTTGGCGAATCTTTTTATTGTAGTAAATTTCTGCGTTCACCAAAGGCACTGCCACGCGAAACCTTGCGTCATAAAAATCATGGGGCATGAGTTGTTCATTGGTATTGGCAATCTGCGGAAAGCGGTCAGTTTGAGTGAGTTGGTTCAAGGTCTGATACACAGGATTCACCAAGTCCCCAATAGGCAAACTGATTCGGCGACCACCCGTAGCAGAGGTATAGGTCGTATTGAAATTGACCGTAGGCATAAATAGCGTATTCGCCTCGCGCAGTGCGTACAAGTTCTTTTCTAACAAAAATCGCTGTTGCTTCAACGCCTGATTGTTCTGCAAACCTTCCTTGATGTAAGAATCTAAAAGAGCGGTTTGGGCATACACTTTGTTGGTGAAAACACCAACAAAGGCAAGGGCGAAAATTGTAGTGGAAAGAATCAAACTTTCAAAAAGTTTGATTCTTTTTAGAAAAAACCCTCTCCTTTGGGGAGGGCTTGGGTGGGGCGTATTAACTTGACGATACATAAACTTTGCTTTCATTTTATTATTGACGTTTAAATAATAAACAGTGTTTAGTTTTAAAATAAAATTTTTTACTTTCCCAAATCCACAAGGTTTGTCAAACCTTGCAGGTTTATATATTTTAATTTTCTGTAAAAGAACTCGTCATTGGGCTTGCTTTGAAAGCCTGCATGATATTATCCATTGCGTCCCTAAACAGGTAAGGCAATATATTTTGGTCATACATCACCAATCTCTCTCTGATATAAAGCGAAGCCATGCCGTGCATAAGCGAACTAATCGTAACAGTAGCCACATCTAAGTCCATTTTTTTCATGTAGCCCTTCTCCATACACTCCGTAATCGTGGCTTGCAATAGCTTAAAAGAGCGCATTCCACACAACCAATCTATATTTCCCTCCTCGTTGCGTGCCTCTACGGGTGCGCGCATGACAAACATCAAATCATAAAACTCCCTATGTTCAAAAGCAAATTCTAAGTACAAATCCCCCATACGTCTTAGCCTCATATAAGGGTTTTCTATCTTCTGCGATTCGCTCAGTTTGCCAAAAAATATGTCAAAGCCCTTGTCGTGGATAGCCCTAAAAATTTCATTTTTGTCCTTGAAATACAGATAGATAGTTGCTGGGCTATACTCTATTTTTTCTGCAATATTGCGAATAGAAGTCTTGTCAAATCCTTCTTTCAAGAACAGTTCGGTTGCCACCTCTAATATCTGGTTGCGTAGTTCTAATTTTTCTCTTTCTTTCCTTGCGGTAACTCCCATGTTATGTTTTAATTCAGTGAATGTGAAAATCTGGAATAAAAATTCAGTTGATGGTTTGTAGTTTATAGTTCATGGTTAAAAATACAGTAATCGTTTATATCACTATTTAACAACTAACTATTTTAACTATCCAAACTATTGTATCTAACGGTGAACTTTAAATTAACGTTACAAATTTATTGAACAATGTTCATAAAAATCAAATAATTTTCAAGTTTTA
>JALOMS010000346.1 GCA_025455345.1 Thermoflexibacter sp.
ACGTTAATCCCTGCACCTCTACTAATATCCCAAGCAAAAGTTACTTGCATATCTGCTCCTGCAGTATAATTGCTGTAAGGTGTTCTCAAGAAATCAAAATAGGGTGCAGTAGGCGGTAAAGAAAAAGCACCTGTATTTTTAAAACTCCATTGGGCAGGAAAAAGAGCATCATTGACTGTGGTTTCTTCTACACCAAACTTTTTAAACTCCTTATCGGAGGTTTTATCATTTTCATCTGTAATTATTCTTGCCTCTGCCAATTCGGGTTTAACAAAAAAATTAGGTGCGGCATACTCAAATAAGCCTGTCTCCAATAACTCATTGGCGATTTGAGTGGGGTGATTAGACGAAAACTTAGAAATATTTAAAAGAAAGACATCTGGGTCATGGAGATAATTCCCCTCTACAATTATTCTCTTGGATTGGGCTATTTTATTCAAATCCTCTACCAGGGTGTTTGGCTTGAGTTTGACATAAATTTGATGGGAAATACCTATGCTTGCATTACTTTTTTTCACTCCTTTTCTGATGATAAAAGGATTGGCAATGGATACCCATGTATTTTGATTGATGCGTTTTATCAAAGCCTGTATTTCATTGATTGAGAGACGCTCCGTCAAATTCAAAATTACAAAGTTTCTTTGCTTATCTTCTACCAAAATGGGCTTTTGAGGATTTGTAAATTTGCGAATCGACTCTATTACACCAGCGCGTTCACTGACAGATGCGGAAGGTAGGAATTGGACAAATATATTAGACTTAGCGATTTCATAATCTACTTTCTCTCCGTTTTGATAAATCTTATAGAAAGTAGGTGGAGTCATGACATCGCTTTGTGCGTGTACCTGTAAATGAAAACTTAAAAGCAATAATAAAAATAAACTATTCTTAAGGAGAGTAAGTAAATATTGCATAATAAATTTGAATTAAAATAAAATTTATCTCAAAAAGATAAAAACCCACAATTTACTTAAATTGTGGGCAATTCGTTTTATTGATGGTTATCAAATTAGCTGTTTTAAGCCCTAACAAGCTCTATTCTGTACGTAGTTGTAACCTTGCCTGGGATAGAAAACTCCCATTCAAAAATAATCTTATTACTACTCAGAGTTCTACTAATTTCTCTCACAGTTACTGTGCCATCAAATATTACTGTATTTCTTGTTCCTTCTTTCCAACTACCAGCAGGTAAAGAAGTAGGGGCTATTGCTGCGCCTTTGGGGTTGGTAACAGTATATGTACCGTTATTTTTGAATATAATTAAGAACCCATCATACATACCAGAAGGAGCTTCCTCATCACCAAACTTTGCATAAGCAACTTTCCAAGACCCCGAACCTTGGGTCAAGATAGAAGCAATTGTAACAGCGACATCTTCATTATTAGCGCATGAGGTCGTAAAAAATGCAAAAGCCAACACTAAAATATACAAAAATGACCTTTTCATTGCCAAATGGTTTTTAAGGTTAAAAATTTCTTTTTTTTAATGACAAACTTAATTTGTCATTTATTAACTCGTAAATATAAAGAATATATGAAAATATAAACAAAAGGAAAAGACTTTTTTAACGTATTTATTTTTAATTTTCCATTAAGTAAGCCTTAATAAAGTCATCAATCGCTCCGTCCATGACATTTTGCACATCTGTACGCTCTACATCTGTACGCAAATCTTTGACTAATTTGTAGGGATGCATGACATAACTGCGGATTTGAGACCCCCACTCTATTTTCTTTTTAGTGCTTTCTACCTTTGCTTTTTCTTCATTTCTTTTTTCTATCTCGATTTGGTAAAGGCGAGATTTCAGCATTTTTAATGCTTTTTCCTTGTTCATGCCTTGAGAGCGTTCTTCTTGGCAGGTGATGATGATACCTGTAGGGGCATGCCTAAGTCGCACGGCTGTTTCGACCTTATTGACATTTTGCCCACCTTTCCCGCCTGCGCGATAGGTTTCCCAAGTAAT
This sequence comes from Thermoflexibacter sp., assembly GCA_025455345.1. GTDB lineage: Bacteria > Bacteroidota > Bacteroidia > Cytophagales > Thermoflexibacteraceae > Thermoflexibacter. The sequence goes on from JALOMS010000346.1 coordinate 1,965, forward strand.
GTCAGCAGAATTGATTTCTACTTGGATAGTATCATCTATGATAGGATACGCAAATACAGAAGCAAAAGAGGTATGACGGCGTGCATTGGAGTCAAAAGGAGATATACGCACCAAACGATGTACCCCGATTTCGGATTTCAAAAATCCATAAGCAAACTGTCCATCAATCTCTATGGTAACAGATTTTACGCCTGCTCCTTCACCTGCCTGATAGTCTATCTCACTTACCTTAAACCTGTGTTTTTCTGCCCACATGATGTACATTCTCATCAGCATTTCTGCCCAATCTTGGCTTTCTGTGCCGCCTGCTCCTGAGTTGATTTCAAGGATTGCGCCCAATTGGTCTTCTTCCGAGCCTAACATTCGCTTAAACTCTAATTCTTCTATTACCTTGATGAGTTTTTGATGTTCACTGACAAACTCTTTTTCATCTACGGATGCGGCTTCGTGGAACTCGAACAATACTTCAAAGTCTTCCATTATTTGCTGAAGTGTTTCGAAGCTATCTGTCCATGTTTTTTTGTTTTTGATATTTTTTAATATTTCCTCTGCACGAGATGAGTTATCCCAAAAGTTAGGGGCTAAGGTATGTTGTTCTGCTTCTTTGATTTCTTCTATTTTGGTATCGTAGTCAAAGATACCTCCTCAGCGCATCTACGCGCGCTTTCAACTCTTTCAGTTGGTCTTTGGTCATTGGGAATTATGAATTAGTAATTATGAATTGGTAATTGGCTATTAGTAATTAGTAATTATGAATTATGAATTATGCCGCTTTGAGATAAGAAATAGCTCTTTCTTTGGTTAATTGTTTCTCAATATAGACTTTATCTAATACAAATTCCTTTATTTCTGTTTGGGAAGGCAATTCGTACATTGCTTCTGCCATCAAAGATTCGCAAATAGACCTCAAACCTCTTGCACCTACTTTGAGTTCTAAGGCTCTGTCCACGATAGCTTCCAAAGCGTCTTCGGTGATTTGTAGTTTGATTTTTTCCATTTCAAACAACTTTTTGAATTGTTTGACTATTGCATTCTTAGGCTCTATCAGAATCCGCTTAAGAGCCTCTCTATCTAAGGGGTCCAAATGGCAAAGGATAGGTAATCTACCAATGAGTTCGGGAATCAATCCAAAAGTTTTTAAGTCTTGAGGGGTGATGAACTGCAAGAAGTTTTCCTTAGATTCTATGCTTTTGCTAATACCATGTTGGGTACTTGCAAACCCCAAAGGACGAGTATTCATGCGAGTCTTGATTTTCTTATCAATACCCTCAAAGGCACCGCCGCAGATGAATAAAATGTTTTCAGTATTTACACTTACCAATCTTTGGTCGGGGTGTTTGCGCCCTCCTTGAGGGGGAACTTGCACGGTTGTTCCTTCTAAGAGTTTTAATAAACCTTGCTGTACGCCTTCTCCGCTCACATCTCTGGTAATAGAAGGATTATCTGCTTTACGAGCTATTTTGTCTATTTCATCTATATAAACTATGCCTCTTTCGGCAAGCTCTACATCAAAATTTGCCGCTTGCAAGAGGCGAGAAAGCACCGTTTCTACATCTTCGCCCACGTACCCAGCTTCAGTAAGTACGGTAGCGTCAGCAATGCAAAATGGGACTTCTAATATTTTGGCTAAAGTCTTGGCTATCAGTGTTTTACCTGTTCCTGTTTCTCCTACTAAGATGATATTAGATTTTTCAATAATGACCTCATCATCTTTGACTTTTTGCATTAGTCGTTTGTAATGATTGTAAACAGCTACGGAGATTACTTTTTTTGCCTTGTCTTGTCCAATAATATACTGGTCTAAGTACCTTTTCATTTCGTTAGGTTTGACCAGATTGAGGTGAGGCTTGTTTTTCTTTTTGGGCTGTTGTTCTTGGAGCAAAATATCGTATGCTTGGAGAATACAGCTATCGCAGATGTGTGCCTCCATGCCTGATACCATTAGACTCACTTCTGATTTGTCCGTACCACAAAAAGAACAAGTAATGCTACTCGATTTAAACATTTGGGGTTTGATTTTAAAAAATTAGGTTGCAAAAATACACACAAATTTAATGATTTATTGATAAAACGTCTTGCAACCTAATAAATTATTCTTATATAAGAAAAAACATCACTTATCGGGACTGTTTTTCTAAGACTTCATCAATGATTCCATAGCTTTTTGCTTCTTGGGCAGTAAGCCAATAATCTCTGTCAGAATCTTCCCAAACCTTCTCATAGTCTTGACCGCTATGTTTGGAGATGATGTCATAGAGTTCTTTTTTGACTTTGGTAATTTCTCTGTAAGTAATCTCTATATCAGAGGCTTGCCCTTGCGCTCCGCCAAGAGGTTGGTGTATCATTATCCGAGAATGAGGCAAAGCGGCGCGTTTGCCATTCTGTCCCGCACACAACAGCACTGCTCCCATAGAAGCGGCTAATCCTGTACAGATAGTAGCTACGTCTGGTTTGACGTATTGCATACAATCGTAAATCCCAAAACCTGCATAGACAGACCCACCCGGACTGTTCATGTACATAATTACATCTTGTTTGGCATCCACAGATTCCAAAAAGAGCAATTGTGCAACCACAATATTAGAAACATAATCGTCTATGGGTACACCTAAAAAGATAATTCTGTCCATCATTAGGCGGGAAAACACGTCCATAGCTACGGCATTCATACGACGTTCCTCTATGATATTGGGGGTGAGGTTGGTAATGCTGTGTAGGTTAGCGATGCCTTGGAAATGATTCAAATATTTGTCATAAGTTAGGCTATTGACTCCCTGACCTTTGATAGCAAATTTCTTAAATTCTTCTGAATAGTTCATACGTATATTGATTACAAAATGATTTGATATATCCAACACTGAAAAAACTGTTTATCTAAAATTAATCCAAAAATAAGAGGCATAAAAAATAATGACGTTTCGTCAGTATTTCTAAAATTAAAACAATAATTTTAATCGTTAATGACGATATGTCGCCCTGACTATGATTTTAGCAAGCCTGTAAACTCATAGATGATGGCTCCTTCTTCGCTTACTGAAATATGGGCAAAGCCTCTTTCTTGCATAGTATTAAGCATATTTTCTGCGGCTTGGGTAGTGATGTTGGCGTGCAATGCCAACTGGGCAACCGTCAATCTTCCTTGATTCAATGCCGCTACCCGCAAAACGGTATTTTCTAATGAATTATCTTTCCTTTTTTTACTACTAAGCATAGCAGACCTTACTAACCAAAAACCTCCTCCTGCCATAATTCCAGAGAAAATAAACAAACCAATCGTAGTGCTTATGGTATCTTTTTCTGTATTAATTATCGTTCCTAACATAGCAAATAAACCAAAAACACCAATAACGACCCCAATCGCTAACTTGATAAGTTCTCCAATGTTCATATCTTTTTTATTTTTTTTAGTAGTCAAAGATGGAAAATAAAATTTGATTTTAGCGAAGAGGAAGTTCAAAAATTTATCAAATCCTATTTTAGTTGCCAAAAGAGTAATCTTGGGCAAAGTTTGTTACTTTTATTTTTTGGCAATTTTGTACACTTACTTTAGTTATTCTTACAAATTTCTTATCTTTGTGCTTAACCATTTATTTTATTGATTCTATATGATTTAGATTACTACCATTAAAAAGCAAATCAAATAATTATTTTTGGTTGTGGTCAA
>JALOMS010000347.1 GCA_025455345.1 Thermoflexibacter sp.
TATTTTATTTATTGAGGGCATAAAACAAATACCAAATGCTTAGTCGCTTATTATCAAAGAGTTATTTATTTTATATTTTGTTTATTCACTTTTCTTGTTCTTCTTCTGTACAGCAAAAAGAAAGTATAAAAGACACAGAATCAATAAAAATCAAATATGCAAAGGGTTTTTCCATTAGTTATGAAGATGGGTATAAAATCATTACTGTCAATCAGGCTTGGAAAAATGCCTCACAACCAATCCATTATATTCTTCTTTCAAAGGGGCAGGATTTACCTCAATCATCAAAAGGCAAAACAGTGATTCGGACTCCTATCAAAAAAGTTGTTTGCTTATCTACCACACACACACCATTTATGGATTTATTGGGGGAAAGCTCAAAAATTATTGGATTATCAGGAAGTCAATATATTTCATCGCCAAACATTCGCCAGCTCATCAAAGAAGGCAAAATCAAAGAAGTAGGCAAAGAGAATGGTATCAATTTGGAATTGATATTGGATTTAGATGTAGATTTGGTGATTGGGTATGCGATGAATCAAAGTGATAATAATTACCTACAAATGACGCGAACTGCGCTACCCCTTGTCTTAAATTCGGAGTATTTGGAAGAAAGTCCTTTGGGCAAAGCCGAATGGATTAAGTTTGTTGCGGCTTTTTTTGACAAAGAACAAGACGCAGATAGCATTTTTAATGGGATAGAAAAAGAATACCTCTATACTTCACAATTAGCTCAACAACAAGTGAATAGACCTTCTGTTTTTGCTAATATTCCTTATGGTGGTACTTGGTATGTGGCTGGTGGGCGAAGTTTCGGAGCAAAATATATTCAAGATGCTGGTGGGGAATATGTTTTTGCTAAAGATACCAGTCAGGGCAGTGTGCCTATGAACATAGAAGTCGTATTCCAGATGGCGCATAAAGCAGATTTTTGGATAAATGTTAGTGATTTTCGTACTTTAGAAGAATTAAGAAGTGTGGACAATCGATTCACAGAATTTGAGGCTTTTAAGCAAGGAAATATTTTTAACAATAATCATAAGGTCAATGAAAATGGAGGAATTGAGTATTGGGAGTTGGGTGTGGCGCGTCCTGACATAGTGCTTAAAGATTTAGCAAAGATTTTTCACCCGCAATTATTCTCTGATAAAGAACTCTATTTTTATCAACAATTAAAATAAACGGAAACGCATTGGGGTAATTACATCTATTAGAAACTTTTATCCTGCTTTTGAGTTTTATTGAAATAAACGATAATATTATCTATTTTTTTACTTAAGTCGAAATGAAATCTATATTTTTTACTCTTTCCCAACTATTATTGATGATAGTTGTCTTACAAAGTTGCGTTACATTGAGAAATAAACCAATCATGCTTCAAGAAAGGTTTGATACTGCGCCCGTACCTTCTGCGCCTGATTACAGCAATCCCGACCACTGGGCGGCACTACCCGATAAGCAAGATAATGCAGACCTCGTACCATTCCAATCTGACTTGAAAGAAGGACAGCAAAATGCTAAAGCAGATGTTTTTTTTATTTATCCTACGGTTTATACTTATAAGCCTACAAGAGCTAATAGTTGGAATGCAGATGTGAATGATAGTGAATTAAATAAAAAAATAGATGAAAGCACTATCCAGAACCAAGCAAGTATATTTAATGAAAGTGGGAAAATATATGCTCCCCGCTATCGTCAAGCCCATATTTATGCTTATTTCACACCTAATAAAGAGGATGCCAAAAAAGCCTTTGAGATTGCATATCAAGATGTAAAAACGGCTTTTGAGTATTACTTAAAATATTACAATCAAGGCAAGCCAATTATTATAGCCGCCCATAGTCAAGGCACACAACACGCTACCAGATTATTACAAGAGTTCTTTGATGGGAAACCACTTGCTAACCAGTTAGTTGTGGCTTATTTAGTAGGTATGCCCACACTCGCTTCTTATTTCCAAGTATTAAAACCCTGTGAGAGTCCTTCCCAAACAGGCTGTTATAATACTTGGAATACTTATGCTAAGAATTATTTCCCACCAAAATATGAAGAAAAATTAAAATATGCAGTGAGTGTAAACCCATTGACTTGGAAAACAGATGAAGAGTACGCTACCAAAGAGCTACATAAAGGCGGGGTCGCTTGGGGTTTTAAGCTAACCAAACCTAATGCTGTTGATGCTCAAAACCACCAAGGTATGCTTTGGATAAATAAACCTAATATCAAAGGTAAAGCATTTCTACGCGTAAAGAATTGGCACGTAGCAGATTATAACTTGTTTTATATGAATGTAAGAGAAAATGTCAAAATTCGTACAGAGGCATTTATCCAACAGTGGGCGCAAAAAACAGGAAAGTAAAATAAGGGTTCACTTTCTTTCTATCAAATCCCACTTGTTTCCATATAAATCCTCAAAAACAGCGACTGTACCGTATATTTCTTCGCTTGCTTCTCTGACAAAGCGAACTTTATTTGCTTTCAGGTGATGATAATCTCTCCAAAAATCATCTGTGTGGAGAAACAAGAATACGCGTCCTCCTGTTTGATTCCCTATTCGACTTTCTTGTTCCTCACCTACTGCCTTTGCTAAAAGTAGCTGACATTGAGAGCCTTGAGGAGCAACCAATACCCAACGTTTTGAAGGACTGAGCAAGGTATCTTCTACAAGGTCAAAACCAAGAATTTGTGTATAAAAGAGAATAGCTTCGTCATAATCCTTTACGACTATGCTAATATGTGCGATTTGCTGTGCCATAATTGTAATTATACTTGAACTTTTAAGAACAAAATAAAAAAATTTTGTAAGATTACAAACTTTATTTTGATACATTAGTTAATGGATTTAATCTTTTATGATTATTGATTCTTCTGTCCTCTATTGCAAACTCCTCATAACATTTTCTACTTTTACTAACATGCACATTCTAATATTTCTTAGACATATTTTGCATAGCTGTTCATAACTTGGTTTATGTCCTTATTTTTGCAAAATAGTTAATGTTATTAATTATTTTATTTAACTCTTACTTCATCTCTATTATTTTTAAACCTTATAAAATATGAAAATTAGACTGTTATTACTTTTAATTATCGCATTGATAATAAATAATTTATCTGCATTCGCACAAAACAAAGGAGTAGTCAAAGGCAAGGTAACAGATGAAACTGGACAGCCTGCGATAGGAGTGAATGTGCTGATAGTAGGAACTTCGGCAGGTACAGCCACAGATGTGAATGGGAATTATAGCCTTAGTGCAAATGTGGGAGCGCAAAAAATACAATTCTCTGGTGTAGGCTACAAGACTATTATTCAAGACATTAGCGTGAGTTTGGGAGAAACTACAACCTTAGATATTACCATCAACACAGGCACAAATCTATTGAATGATGTAGTAGTTACTACTTCTCGCCAACCTATCAGAAAAATAGAATCTACTACTGCGATTGATGTATTAGAAGCAAGAGATGTCCTTAAGCAAGTACCCCTTACTATTGGGGACGCACTGCGATTCACTCCGGGCGTTTATGTAGTATCTCAACGCGGTCGGATGCGTACAAATTTGATAATGAGAGGATTTCCCGAAAATTTGGGTTCGGAAGACAAATATACTGCTATGCTTATTGATGGCTTGCCAGCTTTCCCAGGTAGTGCCAATGCTTATGACCAATTTTATTCTCCAGACTTGAATATGGAAAGGATAGAAGTAGTTAGGGGGGCTTCTGCTACCTTATTTGGGCGAAATGCTGCTGCGGGGGTATATAATGTAATTATGAGAACAGGAGGTGAGAAGTTACATGGGGCGGCAGAAGTAGGTTTTTCGCCTTCTCCAGCCAATGAAGGTACGATGTACAAAGCAGACTTAAACCTAAACGGAGCAATTACTAAACAATTGCGCTTCAATTTGGGCGGTTTTTATCTGACTGACCCCGGTTATAGGCGACAAATAAAACCAGATGAAGGGTATCAATTTCGTGCTAATTTGGACTATTTATTCCCCAAAGGTGGAAGTATTAGATTGTATGGTGGGGTGAGAGATTTTAATTTGTTCAATAATGTTGATGTGCCTTTTACCATAGACGGGAAGAGTATGCTGAGCGGTGCGACCAACAAATATACCAATTATACGCCCTTATTATACAATATCAATTATACCCGACCTACGGGAATTACAGTCCCAAGTGTACTCATAGACCCCACCAATCCTACTGGTGGTACGCTTACAGGCAATGCTGGAAATATAGAAAATGGTAATGTAGGTAGGGACAATGAGCGGGGAAACTACACAAGAGGTTGGAACATTGGATTGAAATTCAACTTTGATTTGGGGGCAGGATTTTCTTTACAAAATCATTTTAGAGTCCAAAGCGTTAATGTAGGAGCGGGGTCTATCATTGGTTTCAACTATGCCAATCTTGCTGCTGCACAGATATTTAACTCTACGGGTATTAGAGAGTTAAATGATGTAGTCAATGAGTTGGTAATTCGCAAACAAGTAAAAATAGGAGAGAGTAAGCATCTATTTACTTTAGGAGCATATTATGGTCGTTATACACAAAAAACTCGGGCAAGTGGATTTCTCTTAGCTTTAAATCTTACCAATCGAGAGAATATTGCCCTTACGCCTATTATTCCTACCAATCCGGGCTTGCTAACTACTAATCTATTGAGAAACTCAGACTTAGATGCTACTGTGGTAAATAGCTCTGTGTTTTTTGGGGACGAGATGATGTTTGCCGATGACAAATTGAAAATTAATGTGGGGTTGCGCTATGATGTAACAGATTTGGATATACTTAACTACTTGCCTAAGTCTTCCACAGGTACGCCCGCAGGAGTACAGTTCCCGTCCTCGTTTACAGATACACGCAAAGTCAATATTGGTGCATTTAGTGGTACTCTGGGTATCAATTACTTAGTAGGCAAAAATAGTGCTTTGTATGGCAATTTTGTACGTGCTTTCCGCGCGCCAGATGAGGCTATTTTTTCTCCGCTCACTCGCGTACCTTCCGAATCTATTATTAGATATACTAACTCGAATCAAAATAGTGCTTATGCCGTTAATATTGACAAGCCCGAACGAATAAGCAATGTAGAGTTAGGTTTTCGTACTGCATTGTTAGATGGAGATTTGAGTTTTGACCTTGCTACTTATTATACCGCCATCAATAATCGCTTAATTTCTTCATTCCGAGAGGTTGCCCCCAATGATATTAGGGCAATTGCTATTTCTGAAGGTTCTATTGGTATAGCAGGGGCAGAACTAAGCCTTACTTATACCCCAAGTTCCATTAAGGGCTTAGTATTGCGCTCTAATCTCACTTTCCAAAGAAGTACATATACAGAATTCAAAAATTTTATCTATGACAATAGAACTTCTTTTGTTCCTGCGGGGTCGCCTACGGGGACACCCGCCACGCCTATCCCTGTAAGCGAGAGATTGAGAGATGTAACTGGCAATAGGGTAAAAAATATACCCGGCATGATTTGGAATTGGGGGGCAAGCTATGAAACTAAAGTCAGCAATAGCCTTAGTGCAGGTTTAGGCATAGATGGAAACTTAATGGCAGACCGCTATGCTGATGAGATGAATTTTATTAAGCTAAATAATGTCATGCTTGT
>JALOMS010000348.1 GCA_025455345.1 Thermoflexibacter sp.
AAGATGGTGTCCATTTTGTAAGTTGTGGAAAACCCAAAATAAACGCTATTTTTACAACTCTCCAAGCCCCACAAAAAATATACCGCTCAGTATTGAAGCTAAATCTATAATTACCAATCATAAGTATTATTTTGATTAATTTCCTGAAATTTATTTATTTTATTGTTTTCTTTTACAAAAACAATTTACATTTGTAAAATTAACAAGTATCTAAAATACTGTTCTATATTACATGAATCACGAATACAATACTCAAAAAACGCATTTGGTACTAAAAGAGTACGGAAGAAATGTACAAAAATTGGCAGAATACATTGCCAATTTGCCTACCAAAGAAGAGCGAACTCGTTATGCTCATACATTGATTACGCTGATGAAGCAATTGAATCCCTCCGTCAGAGAGAATAATGATAATACTCAACGCATTTGGGACCACTTGTACCTAATGTCTGATTTTGATTTGGATATAGACAGTCCTTATCCTGTACCTGAAAGGTCTATTTTAAATAAAAAACCAATGTCTATGGCGTACAATGTGGGCGAAATCAGGTACAAACACTATGGTCGGAATATAGAGATACTCATTGCCAAAGCTATCAAAATCGATGAACCTGATGAGAAGCAACAAGCAATGGTATTTATTTTTGGCTTGATGAAGGCTTTTTATATTACTTGGAATAAGGAAACAGTCGATGATGAAACTATCGCAAACCAATTAAGAGAGATGTCCAAGGGCAAACTTTCCATAGACCTGAAGGCTATGCGTAGTGAAAGTTACGAACGAAATCACGACAGAGAACATCATAGAGATAGAGATAGGGATAGAAATCGCAATCATAATAACAATAATAAAAAGAAAAGTAAAGATAAAAAAAGGAGAAAATAAGTAAGACTAATGAGAAAAATACTATCTTCTATTTGGTTTTATTTCACCTTACTGATATGTTTTATATTTTTAATCCCTCTGCCACTTATCCTCGTTCATAGGGAAAAGTGGCATATTCGTATCTACCAACTTACCAAATTTTGGGTAGGCATACTTCTGAAAATAAATTTTTTACCCTTAAAAATTGAGTATAGATTTCGTCTCCAATCCAAGCAAGTTTATATTTTTGCCCCCAACCACACTTCTTATTTAGATATTATTCTGCTCATGTACGCCATCAAAAAATTTTTTATTTTTGTAGGCAAAAGCTCGATTTCCAAAGCTCCCTTGGCAGGATATGTTTACAAAAAAATGCACATTACCGTAGATAGAAGCAAAGCAAGAAGCAAATACAGCGTATTAGAAAAATCTAAAATAGCCATCAAAAAACGAAAAAGTGTAGTGATATTCCCCGAAGGCGGTATTTTGACGCATACCCCACCACAGATGACTCCCTTCAAAGAAGGTGCTTTCCGACTTGCCATAGAAGAACAAATACCCATCGTTCCTGTTACCATGCCTTATAATTGGTTAGCAATGCCCGACAAAGAGTATCCTCCCTTCATTCACCATAAACTTAAAGTAGTATTCCACGAACCTATTGATACCAAAGGACTTACCATTGATGACTTGCCTTTACTCAAACAAAAAGTCTTTGAAATCATCAGTAATGAAATCCAAAAACACCATCAGCCGTCTATCAAAGCCAACTAATCTTTGTAAATTTCTGTTAATGTTCTTATTCCATAATAGGAAATCTGAATAAAATTGAGATTTTCGCAATACTAAATCAACCGTTTCCTGACATTCTTACTTTTTACTAATTAAATACTCTGATAATCAAAAACTTGTAAAATTTTTAGCTTAAAATGAACCATACTAAAGTTGCCCTTGCTGATACCAATCAATTTGCTAATATTTTTATAGATTATATCTGTTGTAAAACTCAACTTTTGCCTTTTTATCACTTATTCCCTTCCATAGAAAATTATGAAAAGCAAATCACCCTCAAAAAGTATGAAATATCCCCAATACAATTTCGTCCCTGTGTATTGGATGGCAAGCGAAGACCATGATTTTGAGGAAATTAGTAGCTTTAACTTGTTTTGGAAAAAATACAGTTGGCATACCGACCAAAAAGGTGCTGTGGGGAGATTTGACCCCAAAGGCTTAGAAGAAGTAATTAGGCAAACTCCCGAAATGGATAGTATTTTCAAAGAAGCATATTCGTCCAGTAATACTTTGTCAGATGCTACTCGCTACATAGTCAATGAGTTGTACGGGCATGAAGGACTTTTGGTCATAGATGGAGACGATAGCGCATTAAAATCTCTTTTCAAGCCTGTCATAGAAGACGAAATCTTCCAACAACCTACTTTTACCTGTATTTCAGAAACTAATGCAGGCTTGGAGCAATTAGGTTATCCCATACAAGTTTTCCCAAGAGAGATTAATTTATTTTACTTGGATACAAATCTTAGGGAACGCATAGTCAAAGAAGGAGATGTTTATAAAGTATTAAATACTTCAATCCAATTTTCTCAAGAAGAAATCAAACAACTTATCAATCATTCTCCAGAAAAGTTTAGCCCAAATGTAACTTTAAGACCTGTTTATCAAGAGATTATCTTGCCAAACTTGTCTTACACAGGTGGTCCTGGTGAGTTTGCATATTGGTTACAACTCAAAGGCGTTTTTGAGAAATTTAATGTTCCTTTTCCAATTTTATTACCACGGAACTTTGGTCTAATATTGAATAAGGCTATTCTCAATAAAATAGATAAACTCAATGTAAAAATCAACGATTTTTTTGTAAGTGCAGAAGAGCTAAAGAATACTTGGTTAAATCAAAATATTTCAGAACCCATTGATTTACAAGAAGAAATCAATGCAATTGAGACTATTTTTGAGCAAATCTCCCAAAAAGCCATTACTTATGACAAGTCTTTGAAAGAATTTGTAGGAGCAATGAAGCAAAAAACAATTAGCACCGCCGAACAGATACAAGGTAAAATACAAAAAGCACAAAATCAAAAGTTTAGCACTGAAACTAATCAATTATTGGACATTCACAACAAACTTTTTCCTAATGGCAGTTTGCAAGAACGTACTGACAATTTCTTGAATTTTTATTTGAATGATAAGGACTTTCTGAACAAGATTGCCTCTATTTTTGACCCTTTTGATTTTCAATTTAATATTATAGAACTCACAGATTAGTTGCATATTAGCGAGATTTTTAGCTATTTTCAACCCATTTCTACCTTATCCATCGCAATAACTACGAATCCCTGTGCTTTTTGGGAAAATACATTTCTTATTCAATATTTTTCAGGGTTAGGCTGTGCATAAAATACGATAACGCACAAACATCAAACAAGCAGATGAATAAATAATTCATATTTTATGCTAAAAAAATTACTTTAATTGCTTGTTAATCAATAGAATATCCTGTGCCAATTTGTCCAAAGAAGCCCACTCATCAGGTGTATTGGAAGTTTGCCAACTTAGGCAGATACTCACCTCTGCGTAGCCGATTTTGAGGGTAAGATTCTCCCCATCTCTGCCTCTATGCCAAGGGTCTTGCCCAAGAACAGGTGGAATAGATAGATTGCTTATCTGCTTGATAATGTGCTGAATATTTTTTGTTTCTGCTTTACCTTCTTCTTTGAGCAAGGTCAAATGAAGAGGTAAAAATTTATCCTCATTGTAGGCATATTCCAACCAAATAGCAAGAATTTCTCTGTCGTTTTCTTGCTTCCAAGTAGTTCTGTGCCAATAGATTTCCGCATTGTTCCAAGTCATTTGAAAGAGTAAATAATCCATTCCAAAAGGAGGAATACACATCAGTTCTATGTAAGGACGACCTCCGTAATCCAAGGGGTTGCTCTGCCAAAAGGTTTCTTGTTGCTTCTCCTCCAAGCTATTTTCGTATTTAAACCTATTTTTTACCTCCATAATTGATGATTTTATTGCATTACTCATTGAAATGCTCATTGTATCGCCCGCCCCAAATCGTTGCCCTTCGTACCAGCTCACAAAATGCCTCATTTGCTTTATTGGTCAGTTTTTGGTGTTCGCTACCCCCTTTGATAGGTAAAATGAGGAGCAAGCCCTCCGCAGTGAATTTGAAAAGTGTATATCCTTCATCTTTGAATACAAGTTCTTGATTTTCATTGACTTCTACCTCATATTTATTTACAATATTTTTACCTATTTTCGAAGTCATAGATTTCCATTTGCAATATTTGACTACCTGCTCGTAATTGGACTTGGTAAAGCAACTTTCTACTATTTTAGGCGAAAAACAAGCAAGAAATAGTTTTGATAAAATGCTCATAAGCAATATTTTAATAAATAGATTCTTCATTTTTTCTTACCTCTCCATTGGCAATTAATTTTAATATACTACGCGGATAGTAAAAGCCTGTTTCCCATGCTCCATTGCGGAAAATAAAAGACAAGAATTTGTATTTTTTAGAATTTCTTATGACCAAATAATCCCCATCTTTTGGTGTATAATCAAAATTAAAACACTGATTATCTATCATATATAGCAAAACCCATTCTTCGGTCAGTCCTTCTCCAATATCCTTGCTTGGAAGTGCAGGCTGTACTTCCATAAGCATTTCGTCAGGGTCAAGATAGCCTAAAAACTCACACACCGACCACAGATAAAGTTCGGGCGCATTATTGAGTTCTCTTTTATGCCTGCGTGAATTTTTGTTGTGAATAATTGCTTCATTTTTCTCAGCAAGGCAGAAAATAAAACCATTTTCAAAACTAAGCATATTCATAAACGGTTAAACTAATGACTTTTTGCTTTGATTTTCCCTTTTTTATTGAGTTTGGTGAGGTGAGAAATGCCATCATATTCTCCCTCTACCCACACTCCACTTTTAAATATGAAAGACATAAAATCGGAAAACTTTGTTCCTTCTTGCTCCTTCCTAATCACCAAGTTATCGCCTTCTTTGGGAAGATAGGCAAAATCAAAACATTGCTCATGATTGAGGTGCAACAAAACCCACTCTTGGGTCAGTCCTTGCCCAAGGTCGTCAGAAGGGAAACGGTAAAGCCCTATGGCAATTAGCCCTGTAACTTCTTCTAAGTCATAGAGGTACCATCTATAAATTATTTCTTTGGGTTGGTTTTTGTGCTTGCGACTATTTTTGTTGTGAAGGATTGGTTTTTCTTCATTTTCGCAAGTGCATAGCACAAATCCTTTATTAAAATCGCACATTTTGCTTTAAACTGCTTAAAAAATGATATTTAGATTTCTAAAGTTAAAAAAATAAATAAATAGTACCAAACCACTCTTAACAAGTGTATAGATTTGTTTGGTAGGTGTTGCGTCTGGACATATTTGGGCTTTTAAGAAGAATAAGCAAAAATTTTTACATAGACTTTTATCTTATTAGATTGATTGCACCTTTCCACCTTTGCTTTCCATTGTCGGCAGTAATCACATAAAAATAAGTATGAGTAGGAAGAATCTGACCATTCAATGTTCCGTCCCAAGCATTTGTATATCCCTCAGAATGAAATATTTTAGTCCCCCATCTATCAAAGATTTCTACTATGGCATCGGGCTGATAGACAATATTACCAATTTCCCAAGTATCATTTACCCCATCTCCATTGGGCGTAAATCCGTTAGGAATTCTTAGGTCTCTGCGTACACTGACTTTTACTTTATCCATTACTTCGCACCCATCATCTATCAAAACTCGCACTGTATAAGTCATATCTTCCAAAGGAGTCGCTATGGGGTTAGGAATATTGGCATTGTCCAAGTAGGTAGATGGCGACCATTCATATCTCAATGAGGCATTTCTCCTATTAGGGTTTGCTTCAAAATTGGTAGTGATGGCTACTGGCGTATTCATGAGTGCGTTAAGTTGTACGCTTTCTCCTAAGCTAACTGCCACATCTGCGCCTGCATATACAGGAGTAGCGGGTGGTTTGATAAATACATTGGCTTGTATTTTTTCGCTTACGCAACCAAACTCTTCGTTAGCTACATAATAGGTGGTATTGGTTCGTATTTCTTCGGTAATATATGTGCTTGCATTAGCTCCCCTGATAGGATTAAAATTGGCATTGTACCATTGATATTTTCCTTCTTTGCCACCACTTGCTTTCAAAACTACTTGCCCTTCTCCACATCTGCTCACCGAAGGACAAATAGGAGGTGGTATTTTGGCTTTTAGGCTTACTAAAATAGGCGGAGAAGTTGCCTTGGCGCATTTGGTAGAAATAGTTACTGTATATTCTCCGGGTTCAAAGGCTAACAATGCCCTGCTATTGACCGTACCAGCCTTCTTTCCATTTCTTTGCCATTCGTAAGTAACTCCCTCTATAAAAGCTGTATTTAACTCCACGTAGGAGCCTTCGCATAGTGCCAAACTTCCTGTATGTTCTATTTTTGGTGCTTTGATTTCATTGGCAACAATTTCTACTGCATTGGAGGTAACTTCGCATAGAGTCTGCTTATCCTGAACTTTTACACTATACACGCCTGCCTTAGCTACTGTAATAATCTGTGAGGTTTGTCCATCAGACCATTTGAAGTCAGTAGTTGAGGTAACTGCTCTCAAACGCACTATTTCTCCTTCACAAATCGTAGTAGAGCCTAAGACTTCAACACTTACCGTAGGTGCAGGTTTGACAATAATATCTGCACCATTGTCTCCGTCTTCGAAATAAGGGGCAGTAGCTATCACTCTAATTCGATATTTATTACTTGCGGCTGTTTGTAGAGGTAAAAGAACCTTCAGTCCTCCCCCTGTGCGACCATAAACGCCTGTAAGTCGCCCAATAGTTTGTGGTGTTTTGGCAAAACTACCATTGGCATCGCTCAACTGCACAGAGAACTCCGCAGAAAGAAAATTGGTAGAAAATTTGACCTCTATTTCAGAGCCAGCACAAATCGCAGAGTTGTCGACAAAGGTATTCAAAAAGTCTTTTCTTTTCTCCTTGCCCTCGGCGGATAGCATAGACAATGACAAGATAAAAATGATAGATAAAATAATAGAGTTATATCGCATATTCATTTTCATTATTGCTTATAGTGATAGTTATATTCTCATAAAACGCTTATTTAATACTGATGTTTAATAAAACTAAGAAGATAAATCCTTCTTTCAAATCTACTAAAAATTCACTTGGAAAGCAAAATACAAAGGCTTATATTTTATTTTTATAAATAGCACGATTTTATCTAATTTTGCTTAACAAACAAAAACATAATCAATAGGATTGCTTGAGCAATCTAATACAAATTAGCTCATTTACTTATTTGAAAAAATATCATTAATAATCAGTTTTCTAATGGTTGCAGTAATTCAGAGAGTTTCAGAAGCATACGTAAAAATTAATCATCAAATCAAAGGACAAATAGGAATCGGATACATGGTACTGCTCGGCATTGGGCAAGAAGATACGCTGGAAGACATAGATTGAGGAAGGGAAAATGAACTTGGCTCTCCAAGACGTAAAAGGAGATATTCTTCTGATTAGCCAGTTTACACTTCATGCAAGTACCAAAAAAGGGAATCGTCCCTCTTTTATAGAAGCGGCTAAACCTGAAATCGCTATTCCTTTGTACGAAAAAACCATTGAAGCATTTGAGGATAAATTGGGTAAAAAAATCCAAACAGGTGAGTTTGGGGCTGATATGAAAGTAGGTCTGATTAACGACGGACCCGTTACTATCATCATAGATACAAAGAATAAGAAGTAATTTGGTATGATAAAAAAAATTTTAATTTTAGTATTTATCTTTTTAGTAGGTGGATTAGGCTATTTTTGGTTTCAGCACAATGAGGAAATAGAAGACATCAATGACTTCATAGAAGTAATAGATATTGAAGCCCAAAAGTTGAGTCATCTCCATTTCAAAGGTAGGATTTGCCTTGTTCAGTTTGGAAATTTTCCCGCATCAGAACTTGCCTTAGTAAAAAGACAAATTGTTGATTTTTATGGGTTTAGCATAGACACCATTATCAAAGCCCCACTACCAGATAGTGCCTTTTATGCTCCTCGCAAGCGTTATAAAGCTGTGCCAATACTCAATTACCTCAATGCCATCAGACCTCCCAATTGTGATAAAATCTTAGGACTGACGACCAAAGATATTTCTACTAAAAAAGGAAAAAATGAGGACTCTGGTATCATGGGCTTGGCATATCTTGCTGGGAAAAGCTGTGTAGTTTCTACTTTCCGAATGAGAAAAGGGAAAGTCAAAGAAGCAATATTCCGACAAAGATTGGCAAAAGTAGCACTGCATGAAATCGGACATACATTGGGTTTGCCCCATTGCGATAAATCTCCTACTTGTATGCTCAATGATGCCAAAGGAAGCATCAAAACCATAGATAGAGAAAAAATAGAGTTATGCTCTTTCTGTAAGAAGAAAATTGATTATGTGAAAATTAATAAGTAATTCAATAAAAATAAGCGTATATTTGTCTGCTTCGGAACTCCGATTTAAGTGAATGTATTGCTTCTCAATGATTTGCAATGGTGCAAATGTGAGTACTTCGGCAATCAAAAGTACATTTGCTTATGTACTTAACCAAACAATAAAAATAAAATAGTTCTTAGATTATGGCTTTACCTATTGGATTTTATAAAAATGACCATGAAACACATCATGCCAGAGAACAATGGGAACTTTTGATAGAAAGAGATGAAGAACAAATGCTTGTCTTTCAACTACATATCTTTTCAGAAAAATCTTATGGATACAGTGAAAGTTGGTGTGAGGGGAAAATAGAAGTTTTGTATGATTTCTTATTTTTTAAAGAAAAAATCGGGTTTCATTGGGATTGGAAAGACACAGATAATCAATACCATTTGGTAGAAATCAAAGATGGGTTCAAAGCCGTTTTTGACCATCAAGAGCAAGGATTAAAAATAGGGAATGTACATCTCTTTGTTGCAGAAAGCCCTGATATTACTGAGGTGAAGGAGCGTTTTGCAGAAGCAAAACAACAACTCAATGAATTATTGGTAATGAAGAATCTCTACCCTACGGAGTTTTGGTAGGCTATTTTTCGTACAATTCTAAAGGTAAGTCATCTGGGTCTGCAAAAAAAGTAAATCGCTTTCCAGTCCACTCGTCTATCCTAATTGGCTCAGTAACAATGCCATGACTTTCTAATTTTTTTATTGTGGATGCTATGTCTTCTACCTCAAAGGCGAGATGACGAAGTCCTCTGGCTTCGGGTCTTGATGGTCGCAGTGGTGGATTGGGGAAAGAAAATAACTCAATCTGATACATTTCCCCTATTGCCAAATCCAATTTGTATGATTGCCTTTCGGCGCGATATACCTCTGCAAGTATTTTTAAGCCCAATATTTCTGTATAGAAGTATTTAGATTTTGCATAATCCGAACAAATAATAGCAATATGATGAATACGGTTAAGCATAAATTATTTAATTGATTTTCAAAAGGATATATTTTACTTGTTCATGTACTTACTTATCTGAAGTACCAGCTATTCCTTCTGCTTAATTTCAAATCCCTCAATAATGCAGATTTGACATTAATATCTACGGTATAGCCCGCTCGTGGACCAAAAGGAATCCATGTTGCTGTCATAGACCAACAATGTAAATCACGAGAAATATTAAATTGGGTGAAACTCAATGCTTTTGCTACAAAATCGTAACCAGAGTTGAAGCCTACTTTCCATTTTTTAGTAACACTCACATCTCCATTAAAATTGAGTGTTTGGACAATATTAGACCTACCAAATCCTTGCTTTGTATAATTAAAGTTATAACTAATATTTAAAGTCCAAGGCACATCAAATTCCACATATAGATTGCGATTGGCATTGATAAAAGCAAGCTCTTCTTCGGTATAGCGGTTATCCTTGTATTCTTTTTTTGCAGAAGGCGGTTTGAAATTAGTAGAAACTGCTACATTGGCATTCGTAAGATTCCCGATTCCGTTGCCTGTTTGCCAAGCATACCTATCTACTCTCCTTTGGATTACATCGCCTGTTCTTGGGTTAAACCCTTGTAATTCATACGTATAGGGGTCAAGGGTAGCTCCAAAGTTAATATCCAATTTTTTAAACAGTCTTGTTCTTGCATTGAATGCGATAGGAGAAAGTTTGAATGAGTCCGCAATCATGTTGTAACTGGTCGTAAAGCCAAAATTATCCAATATCATAATCTTCTCTGCGGGTTTTTTGGTAGTAGCTGTATCATCTTCAGACTTCTTGAGCTTTGCCTCTAAGGTATTCGTTAGATTAAAACTAATTATACCTGACTCTCCGCGTCTTGGCGAATTATAAATACCATTGTAGCGCGTGATAGGTACTACCTCATCTCTCAAGATTTCCCCTGTATTGGTAAGTTGTCTTTTTTGGAC
>JALOMS010000349.1 GCA_025455345.1 Thermoflexibacter sp.
TCATGCGACTGCCAATCCCACAGCCAAGTGATGAGGAACTGTTGGAAAATGAAATGTATAAAAAACTGATAATCAATGCGTGGAAGCTGAATGTGGTGAATAATCCTGAATTAGATAAAAGTATCAAACTTTCTAAAAGTTTGATACTTTCTGGGAAAATAGATTTACCAAAAACTGACAAGCAAAAAACCTTTTTGCAGATAGAAATAGATTGCTTGGTGGCGCAACTCTACGGAATTACGCAGGAGGAGTTGGCGCACTTGACCAGTCCGACCTATTTCAAAGTCTTGAATGAAAAAAATAGTGCCTACCTGAGTGCATTAGTGCATACTTACAAGAGTGATTATTAAATTTTTTTTCTCTATGAAAGTTTTACTAAGTAATTTTACAGAAAAATAAAAAAATCATGTACGCGACATTTCTTTTCATACACTCTATCATTCGTTGGTTTGCGCTTCTTGGTTTGTTTTTTACACTTGCCACGCACTTGCAAGGTTTGCTTTCCAAACGCTCTTACAACCATAGCGACCACATTATTCGCAATATTGGCAAGGGCTTGACCGAACTGCAGCTACTCATAGGCTTTGTACTTTACTTTTTATTAAGCCCTACGGTACAATCTTTTTTTAGGTCAGGCATTAGCAGTGGAGATGAAGGGCTTTTCTTCGGTATTTACCACATTGTAATGATGTTCGTGGCAGTGGCGGTGCTAAGTGTGGGGAATGGTATGACTAAAAAAGCGCAGACAGACCGCGAGAAATTTAAGAAAACACTTATTTTTTTTAGTGTTGCTTTATTGCTAATTTTGGCGGCGATTCCTTGGTTTAGACCTCTTTTGAGGAATTTTTAATCACTTATCCGTTAAACAAAATGATAGACTTATTCAAAACGCAAATTGGAAGATTAAGAATTTTAGCATTTGTAGAAGGCATTTCTTTTTTACTTATCTTGTTCGTAACCATGCCTTTAAAGTACGCTTTTGCTATGCCCCAATACAACAAAGTTTCAGGCATGGTGCATGGTCTTTTATTTGTGTTATACGTTTTTGCGGTAGTACAGGTAAAAGTAGAGCAAAGTTGGAGCATGAAAAAAATGTGGCTTGCCTTGCTTGCGGCTATTGTTCCTTTTGGCACTTTTTGGGCAGATAAAAACCTGTTTAGGAACTAAATAGATAGCTTACATTCATCATAAGCCTAAAAAGATTCAACTCCAAACCTTAAACCCGCAAGAATTTTTGTAAATTTGGCATAAAAAACAAGACCATTGCCAAAATATTTCATTCTTCTGTGCTTCTGTTTGCTTACTTTCCACGCCAACGCCCAACTCTCCAACAAGCGTTGCAAATGGATAATATTGAATGAAAATGATAAATTAGGAATTATAAATGATGAATTAAATACAAAATTACAACCAACAACTAACCATAAACAAGAAACAAGGAACAAACTTGTATTTTCCATTGATACCTTATCCCTAATTCCTGATAGCATTCAGATAATCAGCATTTTACCTCAAAAAAAAGACATCAAACTTTCGTATAGTCTTCGCACCAATGAAATCACTTTGGAAAGTGAGCATTTTTCAGAAATAGACTCTGTATTGATTTGTTATCGCGTTTTTCCTTTTCTATTCAATAAAACCTATTATAAAAGAAGCCAAACCCTCTATGATTCAGGATTTTATACTTTAAAAAATAAGGAAAACTTTACAACGCCGCTCTTGCAGGGAAGCCAAAAAAGGGAAGAACTTTTTAGCTACGAAGGGTTGAGCAAAAGTGGTAGCCTCACGCGCGGCATTTCCTTTGGCAATCGGCAAGATGTGTTTGTCAATTCTGCCCTTAACTTACAATTGGACGGAAAAATTGCCCCAGATATTCACCTCACCGCCGTATTGACCGACCAAAACGTGCCTTTCCAACCTGACGGCAATACTCAACAAATCCAAGAATTTGACAGGGTTTTCATCAAATTAGCACATAAAAACGTTGCTCTGAGCGCAGGGGACGTAGTTTTGCGAAATTCTCCCTCCCAATTTTTAAGATACTACAAAAACGTCTTGGGTGGCTTGATAGAAACCACTTATGGCGTAGTCATAGACAGCACCAAAAACATAGAAGAGCAAAATTTACCAAAAAATAGGGCAAGCAGTAAGTTAGGTTTTGCAGTGGCAAAGGGGCAGTTCTATTCTTACCAAGTACCTATCAATGAGGGAGTTCAAGGACCTTATCGTTTGCGTGGGCAAGGCAACGAGCGGTTTATCATCATCATTGCCAATTCCGAAAAGGTATATGTGGACGGCAGGTTACTGATGAGGGGGTTTAACTACGATTATGTCATAGATTACAACACCGCCGAAATTACCTTCACGCCCAGAGTTATCATTACTCAATTTACGCGTGTACGTGTTGATTTTGAGTATTCTACGCAAAATTACAGCCGCACTATTTTGACCGCAAGTCATTACCAAGAGTTGGGCAAACTCTCTCTTTTTGGCAATTTTTACAGAGAAAAAGACAACCCCAACAATCCTATTTTGGCACAATTAGACACCACCAACCGAAGACTGCTTTCCCAAATTGGGGACGATTTGAGTTTGGCAGTAACCGAAAGTGCTGTAAGAGTACCTGATTTCCAAGAAGATAGAGTTTTATATACACAAAAAGATACCATAATTGGTAGCACCATTCAAAAAATTTACGTCAGGGCAAAGCGTGGCGATTCCCCACTTTTCAATGTTACATTTTCCGAAGTAGGCTTGGGTGGTGGCGACTACCAATTGGGCAGTGCCGTTGCCAACGGGCGTGAGTACCAATGGGTAGGGCAGGGCAGAGGCAGTTACAGTCCTGTGCGCCAACTTCCTGCACCTAACCAAAAGCAAATGAGTACCTTAGGCGCAAGCTATCAAATTAACAAGAACGAAAAAATATTTGTAGAAACCGCATTCAGCGACCACGACAACAACCTTTTTTCCGCACAAAGCACTTTCCCCAACCAAGGCTGGGCAGTGAAAGTAGGGTATTCGAAAACCACCTCACCCCAACCCTCTCCTACTGATAGGGGTAATAACTCTCCCTCCCAAAAGGCTGGGGTGAGGCAAAACACATCTCCTCCTTTGGAGAGGGGGCAGGGGCGACCGTCGCTACGGGTGAGGTCTATATTCTCCTACTCCCTTGATTACGAATACAATAACCCCTTCTTTCGCCCCATAGACCGCTTTCGCTACATAGAATTTGACAGAGATTGGTCGGCAAATACAGCAATTCCCAACAGCGAACACATTTTAAACGCTTCCATTGGATTAAAAAAAGATGAAAATAAGTTTATTTCTTTCAGGCATACGCGCAGGAATCGCGGTACACAAGTCAATGGTTTTCAGCAATATATAGACGCAGGTTTTAATTACCAAAGAATTTTTATCCGAAGTAATTTTTTCTTGATGAAAAATAACCAAGATTCCACTAAGGCAGATTGGACGCGCTGGACTACGGATATATTCCACAAAACCAAGTATTTAATTTCAGGTTATGTTTATACCATTGACAAAAATGCAGTAAGGCAAACCGCAAATGATTCTATTTTTTCTACGGCAATGAACTTTGACGAACACAAGTTTTACCTCAAAAGTGGCGATTCGTCCAAGTGGCAATACGGCATAGATTACAGTATTCGTGCAGATAATACGCCTCAAAGTGGGGAGCTTATCAAAGGTTTTCAAGCTAATACGCTCAATATCAACCTAAAACGACAGACCACTACCCAACTTTTTAATTTTCAAATCACGTATAGAAAATTTGATAATCTATTGAAAAACCCAACGCAAGGGCAACTCCCCGAAGAAACGATTATGAACCGTTTGGATTGGAATTTTGATATAGGCAAAGGCGCAATCAAGTCGGAATTTACACTCGTAAATGGCACAGGCAGAGAGCTTAGGCGAGAATTTGTCTATCTGAAAGTAAACCCAGGAACGGGTACGCACACGTGGCGCGATGACAACAATGACGGGGTACAGCAATTGAACGAATTTTACTTAGCTATCAATCCTGATGAGAAAAATTATGTCAAGTTTTTTACGCCTACTGACCAGTATTTGCTTGCTTATACCAACAATTTCAGCTATCGTCTGAACCTCAATGCGCCACGCAACTGGCTGAAAGCAAAGGGTTTGAAAAGAATCATAGGTAAACTAAGCAGTGTAACTTCTTGGACTATCAACCGCAAAACGACCGATAGTGAATTGTTGCCTCGTTTTGCGCCTTTTGTTGCTGTTGCAGATGAAAGTAAATTGCTTTCTGACCTTTCTAACCTGCGCGCTACGCTTTTTTATGACCGCACTGCCACCAAGTTTGGTGCAGAGTTTTCCTTTTTGCAAAATACAAATAGACAGGTACTTACGAATGGTTTTGAGGCGAGAAACCAAAGCGAATTTCAGTTGAATGTGCGCTACAATTTGGCTACAACTTGGAACGTGCGCCTACTTTTGGCTGATGAGGAAAAAGGGAATCGCTCCGATTTTTTAGAAAATAGAAATTATGCTATCAAAAATCAGAAATTGAAGCCTGAAATTTCTTTCCAAACCTCTCAAAATCTGCGGTTTAGCTTGGCTTATTTCTTCCAGAATAAGAAAAATACTTTGGGTGAATTGGGAGAGAAAGCCACCCTCAACGAATTTATCTTAGAAAGCAGAATAGCAAAAGCAACCAGCAGAACTATCTCTGCCAGAGTGCGTTATGTGAATATCACTTACAACGGACAAAGCAACTCGCCCTTGGGCTACGAAATGTTAGAAGCACTGCAAGTTGGGCAAAACGTGCAATGGTCGCTCAACTGGCAACAGCGACTAAGCAACGGACTCCAACTGATTTTCCAATATGAGGGCAGAAAATCAGAAAATAGCAATATCGTGCATATCGGGAGAATGCAGGTAGCGGCATTGTTTTGAGATTAAGTCAAAAGTATGAGATTTACATATTTTCTGTATAAAACATTCCTAAGATTATACTATGAATAAGTAATTGACTTTTAATTTGTTGAAAATCAACATATAATGAAAAATTGTCAATAAAATTTTTTATAGAGATTAAAAGATAAATAATAGTGATTATTTTATACCTTTGTAAGGTAAAAATTTTGAAAACAATATAGTTCAATTAATTTATTATCAAATACTTAACTATTACCAATGAACGTCATTATTTATCCTTACCAAGCCAATTTTTCTAATGCACTATTTCAAAGGATTTTTGGAGCAGTGTGCGCGCTTACTGCACTTTCTGTTTTTTTAGGATTTGTGTTCCAACTGACTATTGAGAGTGTTTGTCATACCAAATCTTTGATTATCTTCTTTTCAAGTCTGGTATTTTGGGCAGTTGCAGGGACTTGGACAAGCGAACTTAGCAAAAATCATGGGGTTAAAAAGAGGAGTATTCTACTTTTATTGGGTGTTGGTGTAGGTGTGCTTTCACTTAACCAAGTTTTTGTGCGTACCTCTGTCAATTTTTCATTATATTTCTTTTATAATTGTATAGATGAGGTAGCTGGGTGGTTGCCTTATCTTTTTGCTAATAATCTCATTATTAATTCTTTATGCTATAT
>JALOMS010000350.1 GCA_025455345.1 Thermoflexibacter sp.
ATAATGTGTAAGGCTTTTACATAGAGAAAATTCATGACAAAGTTTGGGTTAAATTGCTTTGCTAAATAATAGGTCTGATGACTTACTTCGGTACAAATATGTATCAAAGGTAGCACATACGAGCCTTGCCAATAACCTTCCTGCGGGGAAGATATTGACTGTATGCTCACGTAAAGTAAGCAGTCCACATATCGCTGATACTTGAGCTACCCATCGTATAGCAAGGTAGCACAACATCATAGCTCTGTAAAAGGTGAATCAAATCTTGCATTGTGAGTATATTATATGTAAAATGTTATACTTAAAAATTAGTGCTTCATGGCACTTCATTTTTATTTTTACATCTCTCAAACAAAAGTAAGTGAATAAGTACTTTTTTCTTCCTTTTTAGCCTAAAAAATTGTCCGAAATATTGAGTAAAATACATAAGTAAGTAACTGTGCAAAATTATCGGACACGAATGGTGCAACATCTTGCAAAATATCCGATAATTGATTTTAAAACACTTATGAAAATGTAAATGACCTAATCAAGCTAAAGCGTATTTTACAATGAAAATGTACACTTACTTATCTAATAAAAGCAAATCGCAAGGCAATAATTATAAAAAGATAGTCAATCCCAAATTCACTAATAATTGATTTTTATATAATTATTAAATTGCTTTGTTTATTTGTTCAAAGTTTTTTTATCTTTGCAGGGAATAAGTAATTAAAATATTTTTGTAAGCATTCAAATATTTGATAATCAACTCATAAGACGCTACAAAACTTCTCACTTATTCATTTCATCAAAACTCATTGGCTAAGAAGGCTGTTATATCATTATAATTAAAAAGAGGAAAATGCAAGAAGTAATCTATAACGAAGATAGTATTAAGTCATTAGACTGGCGCGAGCATATACGCTTACGTCCAGGCATGTATATAGGCAAGCTCGGAGATGGCTCTGCGGCAGACGATGGGATTTATGTATTAGTCAAAGAAATCTTGGATAATAGCATTGACGAACACGCAATGGGGCATGGCAAACAGATTCGTATAGATATTCATGAGGGGCGTGTAACTATCAGAGATTATGGTCGTGGGATACCTTTAGGAAAGGTAATAGATTGTGTATCAAAGATTAACACAGGTGGCAAATATGACTCTAAGGCATTTCAGAAATCGGTAGGTTTAAACGGAGTAGGTACTAAGGCAGTTAATGCGCTTTCTTCTTATTTTAGAGTACAATCTTTTCGCGATGGGGAAACAAAAATAGCAGAGTTTCAGCTTGGTAATCTTGCTCAAGACCATCGCATAGAGAAAACAACTGATAAAAATGGAACACTTATCATTTTTGAGCCTGATAATGACATTTTTAGAAATTATCGATTTATTCCTGAGTTCCTCGAAGACCAAATTTGGAATTATGCCTTTCTAAATTCGGGCTTAAAAATATATTTCAATGGCAATGAATACTATTCGGCGAAAGGATTAGCTGATTTGTTAGGTCGCAAAACCAATGAGGATAACCGTCGCTATCCCATTATACATCTCAAAGGAGAAGATATTGAAGTAGCTATCACTCATACCGACCAATACGGAGAAGAATATTATTCTTTTGTGAATGGGCAATATACTACGCAAGGTGGCACACACTTAGCCGCATTCAAAGAGGCTGTAGTCAAAACAGTGCGAGAGTTTTATAACAAAAACTATGAACCTGCCGATGTGCGTATGGGCATTTCTGCGGCGGTAAGTGTACGTGTACAAGAACCTATTTTTGAATCTCAAACTAAAACGAAATTAGGCTCTATAAACATTGCTCCTGAAGGGCAAACAATTCGCTCTTTTGTCGTTGATTTTCTCAAAAAGCACTTAGATGACTACCTCCATAAAAACCCTCAAACAGCAAAGGCATTAGAAGAACGCATCCAACAGTCTGAAAAAGAGCGCAAAGACATTGCTGGTATTCAAAAATTGGCTAATGAAAAAGCTAAAAAAGCCAATCTGCATAATAAGAAACTTAGAGATTGTCGCATACACTATACTGATGGGAAAAATGACAAAAGATATGAAAGTACCTTATTCATTACCGAAGGGGACTCCGCAAGTGGAAGTATTACTAAATCGAGAAATGTAGAAAGCCAAGCTGTATTTAGCCTCAGAGGTAAGCCATTGAACTGCTTTGGATTGACCAAAAAAATAGTCTATGAAAATGATGAATTTAACCTTCTCCAGCACGCCTTGGACATAGAAGATGGTTTGGAAAAGTTAAGATACAATCGCATTGTGTTAGCCACAGACGCAGATGTAGATGGTATGCATATTCGCTTACTCATGCTGACCTTCTTTTTACAATACTTCCCAGATATTGTTCGCAATGGACACTTATATATTCTTGAAACTCCGCTATTTAGGGTAAGAAATAAGCAAAAAACAATTTATTGTTACTCCGAAGATGAAAAACAAAAAGCAATCAAAAAATTAGGAAACAAACCAGAAATTACACGATTCAAAGGTTTAGGAGAAATTTCCCCTGACGAGTTTGGTAAATTTATTGGCGAAGATATTCGCTTAGAGCCTGTAATCTTACGAAAAGAAACACACATCAGTAAACTCTTATCTTATTATATGGGAAAAAATACACCAGAACGTCAGCAATTTATTATCGAGAACTTGCGTATCGAGAAGGATATAATAGAAAACGAAGTAGAAGAAAAGCCCATTTTAGAAATGATAGAAGCATAATAGCTTTGGGTATATGAGTTTGCAATGATTCTTTATGAGGGGGCAATGATGTAAAAACCTATTAGCTTTTGTATATGCTAATAGGTTTTTTATTTTTTAAATTGTAAAATATTGCTCTCACTCATTCTTCAAACTTTCCGTAGGGTTTGCCCTTGCCGCTCGCCAAGTTTGCGAAAATACTGTTAAAAGACTGATAACAAGCATGATGAGAATACCCAAACCCAGAATCCCTACGCCAAAGTTTACCCTTGTGGCAAAAAATTCTAACCATAGATTATTCATAAAATAGGCAATAGGTGTAGCTACCACAATGGCAATTAACAACAAGGTAATGAAGCCCTTAGAGAGCAAGAAAGCAATCTGCGAAACGCTTGCACCCAAGACCTTGCGAACGCCAATTTCCTTGGTGCGGGTTTCTGCGGTATAGGTTGCCATGCCCAGCAAACCCAAACAAGATACCAATGCCGCCAAAAATGACAAGAAACCAATTACTTTTGCCACATCACTGAACATAGAATACAAGAAAAGCATTTTTTGGTCTAAAAATTCGTATTCAAATTTGGTATTGGGATTCACTTTTTTCCATTCACTTTCCAAATAAGCAACCGTTGCCATTGCATTTTTTGCACTGATTTTAGCACTGACATACCCAAATTCCTTCGCCCTATTTCGGAACACGAAAGCCCCTATTTTTCGGGAAATATCGCCGTAGTAAAAATCTTTGACCACACCTATCACTTCCACGTTGTTGTTGTCTATCAGTAACTTCTGCCCGACTGCCTCCGCAGGAGAGCCGAGGTTAAAGTTTTTCACCATCGTTTCGTTTATCATCATGTACTGCTCACTTTCTGTACTTGGATTTTCGGGAAAGTCCTTGCCAGCCACCAATTTTATCTTCATCAAGTCCAAAAAGTTTGCGTCTATGTCTATTTGGTAAATCTGAATACTATCTTTCTTATTTTCAGTGAATTTGAATACTTGCGTACCATTCATTTGCCCTGTGGAAGGCAAAAAAGCCGCACCAGAAACTTGCAAGACATCTTTATTTCCTTTGATGACATTGGCAAATCTTTGGTAATTTTCGGTTCTGTACAGTTTGATAGTTACAATATTTTCCTTGTCAAAGCCATAATCTGCGTTTAAAATGGTGCCCAATTGAGAATACAAAAGCGTAGTAGAAATAATGAAAATCAAGGAGATACTGAACTGTACGACCAGCAACACCTTTCTCAATGTCATGCGCCTAAATAACTTCATACCTGCAAAGTTTTTCAAGACTTGGATAGGATTGAAGGCAGACACATAAATAGAAGGCAACACGCCCGCAATAATGCCTATCACCACGGCAAAAGCAATGAAAATGAGGAAGATATAAAGATTTTCGTTGAAAGTAATTTTGAGGTATTGGTTTAGCCACAAGTCTGCAAAAGCAAATTTTAGTACATTGAGAAAAGCAATAGACAAAACCAAAGCAAACAAGGAAATTATGACTGCCTCTGTGATAAACTGCATAAAAACTTGACCGCGCGAAGCACCAGATACCTTGCGGATTCCCACCTCTTTTGCGCGTGTCAATGCCCTTGCCACAGACAAGTTCGTATAATTCAAACAGGCTGATAACATGACAATTAAGCCCAAAACAGACAAGACCAACAAGACCACTCTGGGGACAGAAAGGCTGGTAAGGTTGCCAATGGGGTCAGCAGGCGTAAGGTCTATCAGTGCCTCTGCCTTGAAATCGTATTGGTTAGGAGATTTGGGAGGATATTGCTTTTCCGAGATTTGAGCAAGTGCCGTTTGCAAATCCTCTTTGGTTTTGCCTTTTTCCAGCAAGATGTAGCTATAACTCTGCCAAACATTATCCCAATTATTCTCACTAAATTCTAACTTTTTTTCCTTTCCCAAGATAGGTAAGGTGGACAGCGAAGCCAACATTTTGAAAGGCAAATGCGTTTTCCCTGCGGGCTTTTTCATTACGCCCGTAATCACAAAATCGCCATATTCGGTTTCTCTATTGCCCGTTTCAAGTTCAGTCGGGCTAATTCCCTTGTCATTAAACTTGACGGACTTCCCAATAGGGTCTTCATTACCAAAGAGTTGCAAGGCAATTTCTTCTGATACAATCAAGGAAAAAGGATTTTGTAAAGCTGTATTTTTGTCGCCTTTGGAAAGTTCAAAGTCAAAAATTTTGAATAATCCGCCATCAGCAAAATAACCACCGCCAGAGGCAACCTTCTGATTGTAAAACACATCACCACCAAAACCACGCACCAAACTTGCCGTTTCTTCCACCCCTGCGTATTCTTTTTTCAGCTTTTCTGCCAAAGGCAAGGCAGAACTTGCCGTTTTGAAGTTAAAACCGTTCTTCCCCCAAGTATGCACTCTATAAATGCGGTCTTTGTTCGCATGGAATTGGTCGTAGCTTTTTTGGTCTGCAATAATGAGCATAATGAGCAAGCACACCGACATACTCACTGCCAAGCCAAAGATATTGATGAAAGAAAATACCTTGTGTTTGAAGATATTTCTAATGGCGATATTGAAATAATTTCTGAACATGGGACGTGATTTTAAATGCAAATACTTTAAATACAAATAGTTGAATAGCTGTTTATATTTTAACTGTCAAACCATCTTAACTATCAAACTATTTAAACCATCAAACCATTTACATTTTCTTTGCCAATATTTAATTAACTTATAATCAATAACTTATAACTCATAACTTCAAAAAATGTGTTCAGAAATGAAATTAAATGTCCGAAAGTGGGAAAATAGGTAGTGCGTCAATGACGCAAAAAGGGAAACTATAATATTTTAGGACTTTCGCTTATCATGTGTTATCACACGAAGGGCTTTATAAAAGCTAATTTACTGACTCTCTAAATGCTTGTATCATTACTGCAATATCATTTTCATCATTATAAAGGTGAGGGGATACCCTAATGGCTGTACCTCTAAATGACACAGAAATATGATATTTCTTAAATATTTCTCTCACTTTGTCCATTTCCAAACCTTGGGGTAAGCGTATCCCAAATAAGTGAGCTACCCTATAATTTTCTTCCTCGAATCTAAAACCTAAGTGTGCTAATTCTTCAAAAAGAGGTATGGTCAATTGCTTACAATATGCCTGAATATGAGATGGTTGCCATTCTATCAACTGACTTAGCCCTGCAATGAGCATGGGTACGAGCATAGGATTCGCTCTTCCTCCCATATCATAGCGAACCGCATAATCTTCGTATTCGTCCTGATACTCTACCAAACGACTAAAATCTTCGCTAAATTTTCTTGCTAACCAAGTTTCTTCCAAAGGTTTTTTCCCATCAAAATACTCTCCAAAATAAGACACACAAGAAGTGTAGCCACTCATCAGCCACTTATAAGCCGCACAAACTAATGCATCTGGCTGAATC
>JALOMS010000351.1 GCA_025455345.1 Thermoflexibacter sp.
AACTTTTAAACTTGGCAGCAGGTTATGAAAAACAAGGTTTCTATGAAAAAGGGATAATTATTGCCACAGATGCAAGTAAAATAATAGAGAAAGGCTTTGGAGATAATGATCCAACTTATATTAACTCTTTAAAATTTTTAGCATCAATGTATTTTAAGTCTAATACTTACTCTATCGCAGACTCTCTTTACAAAAAGGCATTAAAAGGAAAATTTTATGAATTACAAAATAATTTTATCCATTTAAGCGAACAAGAGAAAAGCCTTTATATTAAATCAAGTATAGAATACTTTAATAATTATTATATTTTTATAGTCAATGTTATTTTACATCAACCCAACCTCATCAACCCAACCTCATCAACCCAACCTCATCAACCCAACCTCATCAACCCAACCTCCTCCAAACCGCCCTCAATATCCAACTCCAAACCAAAGACATTCTCCTCTCCGAAACCTCTAAAATGAAAAAACGCATTTTGGCAAGTGGTGATACAGGTTTAGTAAACCAATTTGAGCAATGGCAAGCAGTAAAAAATAGCATTGCCAAGGCGTATAACCTGCCTATTGCTCAAAGAGAAAAGCAAGGAATAGATATTCCCAAATTAGAAAACGAAGCAAACGAATTGGAAAGGAGGCTTTCTGCACGTTCCGAAGATTTCAAAGAGGCTTTTAATCCACCTACCTACACCTACCAAGACCTTCAAAAAAAATTAGGAAAAAATGGGATAGCGATAGAAATGATGCGAACGGAGTTTTATGAATATGTTGTCATATAATTAAAAATGAACTTTTTAACATTATTATTTGCGTAAAATATGGATTCTATTTAGTTTTATCACTTATATTTACCAATATTTTTAAATCTTTTAAAATCAAAAAATATGCACACAATTCTTTTTTATCTAATTTTTAGTTTGACAGAATTAAATACAGATTCTGCTCAAACATCGAGAGGGTATCAACAATTAGTCTTAGAAATTGGCACTGTATCTACTCAAACACGTTTTAATAATGTATCAAATATTTTTTAGTTGATTAAATTACAATTAAATTTTTCGCACAATTTTAAATCATAAAAAAATCATGTACACAATTATCTTTTGTTTAATTTTCTCGATTTCTTCACCTACATTACTTGATGCAGATGTGGCACAAGCTCAAACTCAATACTCAACTGCTGATGTATTGGCACAATCATCGAGTGCAGGAATTGCATTGAATACCGCAGGAATGACATCATTGCGATATGTTAATGTCAATAGATAAATACTTGCAAGAGTAATTCTCTTAACTTTTAAAAACTATGAATACAATTATTATTTATCTGATTTTGAACTTATTAGGTTTAAATATAAATCTTAACAGAGAATATCAACAATTATTTACAGAAATTGGCAGTGTGTCTGTTCAAACATAAAATAGACACCTTATCTAATTTAACTACTTGATTTTTACCACTAAGCCACGAAATCACGAAGAAATTTAGAAAATATACATAAAAATCTCAGTGTCTTGGTGTCTTAGTGGTTGATAAAAAGCAATTAAATACAATTACCTAAATAAG
The DNA here is from genome assembly GCA_025455345.1 of Thermoflexibacter sp. GTDB lineage: Bacteria > Bacteroidota > Bacteroidia > Cytophagales > Thermoflexibacteraceae > Thermoflexibacter. The sequence continues at coordinate 1,567 of JALOMS010000351.1, forward strand.
TTATTTAATAAAGTTCATCATTTAAACTACAAAAATATGTGTACCATTTTTTTTTATCTATTGTTAAACTTAGCAGAAATCAATTTAGATTCGGCACAGCAGGGAATATCCAATGGGAAAAGAGTAAATTCTGCCAAAGATGATGCTGCCGTTTTGTCTATAAATGCAGCATAGCTTTGAATATCGTAGGAATGACATTACTATAACAAAAAAGTAGCTGTAAAAGTAATCTTTAAACTTTTAAAATTAAAAATCATGTACACACTATTCTTTTTCTTAATTCTTAATCTTTCCGAGTCCAATGTAAGATTGGGCTTAATCAATGTCCAAAAAGAAAATACAGACGCTGCTGCTTCTACTTTATTAGATGGTAAGGCAGTTTTAAATACAGCAGAGGGAGGAATGAAGTAAATGATATTCTCATAAGAAAGTAAAATAAAGTTCAAAATTACTGAAGACGGCGTTCTTACTGCCTACGAAGTTTCCAACCTTAACTTGGACAAAACCGACTTAGTGGTACTTTCTGCCTTTGAAACGGGACTTGGCGAAGTAAGCAATGGCGAAGGCGTGTATGGCTTGCAAAGAGGTTTCCAAGTAGCTGGTACAAAGAGTCTTATCATGTCCTTATGGAAAGTAGATGACAAAGTAACCCAAAAATTCATGCAGTTGTTTTACAAGGCATGGTTGTCAGAGGGCAAGACCAAGCGAGTAGCCTTCAAAGAGGCGCAGGCGCAAATCAAAAAAGAAAATCAATATCCCTACTTCTGGGGTGCTTTTGTGATGATTGGGGAGTGATACAAAATCTGAAATGAATAATCTGGAATCTTTGTAATAAAGAAAACATCTTTTTTGTATTTTTGGTAAAAGATAATGTAAATTAGCAATTTTTACTATTGAAACGGTAGATTGTAACCATTAAAAAATTATAGCACACCGTTTTAACGGTATAGCATAAAGTTATAATAATGATATTATCTTGCAAATCTTACCATTAAAACGGTAGGCTATACTAATTTCTGAATTTAACTCACCGTGTTAATGGCGCAGTGCAACTGGCGCAGTGCAACTGGTGGGAACACACAGAACGAATATTTATTGAAACCTAATTAACGCTGGGATTTTTAAAAAATACCATGATACTCTCATTACAAGACCTCGACCCTAACAAGGTCTATTCTTATGCAGATTACCTCACATGGCAGTTTGAGGAAAGAATAGAACTACTCAAAGGCTACTTTCGCCAGATGGCAGCACCCAATACCAAGCACCAAAGGGCTTCAAAACGCTTGATGAATATCTTTGAAAATCATTTTCAAAACAAAAAGTGTGAGGCTTTTTATGCTCCCTTTGATGTGCGCCTCTACAATCGCCAAAAATCCATACTGACTGACAAAGAGGTTTTTACAGTAGTCCAACCTGATATTTGTGTAGTATGTGATGCCTCAAAAATAGATGAGCGCGGGTGCAACGGCGCGCCCGAACTGATTATTGAAATTTTATCTCCAAGCAACAAACAAACTGACCTCAAAGACAAGTATCATTTGTATGCGGAAAGTGGGGTAACAGAATATTGGATAGTCTATCCACAAGATGAGGTAGTGCATCAGTACACACTGAAAGAGGAAAAGTATGGTTTACATGGAGTTTATGCCAAACCAGATGATATTGTTCCTTTTTTATTCCCTGATTTAGCCATTCCTGTGGATAAAATTTTTCCGCAAATGGACTCATTGCCATAACAATCACACCGTTAAAACGGTATGCTGCAAATACCAAAAAATTACAGCACACCGTTTTAACGGTGTAATAATCATACAATCAAATACATAAACGATTTTTAAAACTATAAAAACACCAAAAACTATTTTTTTACTTGCAAATCACACCGTTAAAACGGTATGCTATATATAATCTACTTCACCGTTTTAATGCCGCAGTGGAACTGCCGCAGACTAAACACGAAAACACCATGAAACCCAACTATGATATATTCATTAGTTTTGCAGATGAGGACAGGGAATATGCCCTCAAACTCAGTGAAGCCTTAATTGCTCAAGACCTCAAAGTCTGGTGTAGTGCCAAAGATGTCAAGATAGGCGGAAATATTCACGAAGAAGTTAGTCATGCCTTAGCACATTCTAAATTCTTTTTACCAATTATCAGCAAGCACTATCAGCGAGAGTGGCATAGAAAAGAGTTTCACAATGCTGGACATGACAAACTTTCAGCCCATATTATTCCCCTTGCTTACGGAGTAGATTACCAGTATATCAAGGCGCAGGCTATGTTTTCTCTTATTTTAGAAAAAAAGCCATTGGAAGCCCAAAAATATACATTAAGCAGAGTAGTCGCAGAAATTAAGGCAATTATCACGCAAACACCACCTCAAAACCATCGCAATTTTTGGGAGAAAATAGTAGATTCTTTTTACCCTGTTCTTTCCAATGCGAAGGTAATCATTGCTATTTTAACCATATTAATAGCAGTTTCTGCTTATCATATTTTCTTTAAAAAAGCAGAATCCGCAGAGGAGATTCCCCAAAAAGACGCATTCGAGAAACCTACAGAAAATCCTTCAGTTCCCATAAACATAGATGACCCTAATTTCGACAAATTGCGAGTTATCCATGTGGATTCCAGTAGAAGTGAGGAATACCTTAGCCCAGTTTATAAAGGTTTGATTGTCTTGCGTTTTGTCCTGTTCAATGAGGGGAATAAAGACATGGAAATAAACTACATCAAGGTAGAAGCCAAGCATGGTGATTTCCCCCAATTTGAGGAAAAGATAAACACAAAACCATTATCTTCTACCAAAACCGTGAAAACAAAGCCTGTGTTTACCGTAGAAATCTCCGAAAATCCTATCAATGCCTACTATTATTATACATTGGAACAGACAATAGTCTGTCCTATGGGCAAACACCTAGTCATTCCTATTGTTTTTTACCAACAAAAAAATAATCAATATATTTTGCCAGATAGTCATATAGAATTTACCTTGCAGTTTATAAGTAAAGACCTCATTTATGCACAATCAAAGCGGTTTTACTTTGAAAACGGTCAGTTTTATTCCGAAGAATATTCATCAAACAATTACTAATTCTTAATTTTTTACCAAAAATGAAAAAATCACTTAGCCTTATGCTGTTCTTATCGCTATTTGTAATAGGATTTGGACAATCACAATCTCGCTTCGATGCCTTAAGAATCACGAATATCCGTGAAATAGAGAAATTCCCTGAAACAGAAGAATATTGTGGTGAGTGTGGTATAAGCACCATCGCAATTACGCTCAAAAACAGCAGTGGAAAAGATTTAATTATCACTGATTTGGAGATAGATGCCTTTCGCCAAATGAATGTACCTACTATACCAACAGATAACAAAAAAAAATCAGAAATCAAAACGCCCTCTACCCGTTCCAAAGACCCTATACTCTGGATAGCCAAAGTTCCCAAGCACGAAGAGAACTACACTTACACCTATCACCCTGAAAAACAAGATACTATCATTAAAAATGGGGAACAAATCACCATTCACCTCGTTTTGATGGAACAAGGCTCTGTCCAACTTCCTCAAGGAGCGATTTTCAACTTGCGCTTCAAAACCGACCAAGACAAAATCTTTGCACAAAAGAATAGTGTGTACTTCAAAGACAGCAGATTAATGATAAAAAAATAAGATGATATGCTAAACTGGGTTTCATTAAATATCCGTTCTTACCGTTAAAACGGTAAGCTATCGCAACGGCGAACCGTGATTATGAATATGAGCCCACCGTTAAAACGGTGGAGTTATCAAAATCCAAAGAACGGGTTATTCTTGAAAATCAATTAGGGTGTGCAAATACTTGATAATGAGTAGAACACGCTAAAGCGTATTTTACAATAAAAAAATGAACAATTATATAAATCCAAAAAACCATGCAAACACCAAACCTAAAAGACACAAATCAAACCCACAAGGTTTTAAAAACCTTGTGGGTTTCAAAAATAATGCTTGTATTTCTATTCCA
>JALOMS010000352.1 GCA_025455345.1 Thermoflexibacter sp.
TGGCGTATAACAAATATACAGAGTTTTAAATACTATTATGAAAAAATACCAACATCTTTTCTTTGACTTAGACCATACCTTATGGGATTTTGAAAGAAACTCACAAGAAACCTTAGAAGAATTATTTTACGAGTTAGGAATGAATGAACTAAGCCATGTAGAGTTCTCTACTTTTATGCAGAGTTTTCGCACTATCAATCACGCGCTTTGGGATTCTTACAACCACCACCAAATAGACAGAAAGACCATCAGAACGCAAAGATTCGAAATGATAAGAGAATCATTAGGAATGCCTAATAGTACGATTTTCGAGCAGATGAATCACGCTTATCTGGAGAGATGCCCCCAAAAACCACACTTAATTCCCCATTCTTTAGAAATATTGACTTATCTGAAAGAGAAATATGAGTTGCATATCATCAGTAATGGATTTGAGGAGATACAAAAACAAAAAATGAAAAGTAGTGGCATTTTAACCTTTTTTTCTGAAATAATTACCTCTGAAACAACTCAATACCGCAAGCCAAGCAAGGAAATATTTGAGTTTGCCGTAGATAAAATTAAAACAGATAAACAAAAAACTATTATGATAGGAGATAATCTAACGACTGATGTTATAGGTGCGAATAATGCAGGTATAGACGCTATTTTTTATAATCCTGAAAAAGTAAAACACGACCAAAAGGTTTATTGTGAAATAGCGTATTTATTGGAAATTAGAGATATTTTATAAGAAACCCTCCTATTGGTATCTAAATAGAGTACCCTAATTCTTTAGTTTTTCTACTCGTTTTTTCTACTCGTTTTTTTGGTTTGCTCAGATTGCAATCTGTCTTTGATATAGTCCATTTGATTTTTTAAATCTTCCATCTTAATAGCCAATACTGCTATCTCATCATAAAGCGTAGTAGCATTTTTCTCCATCTGTTTGAGTCTTTCTTTTTTTTCCAAATCTATTTTTACTTCGTCTATACCATTGAGAATCACCCCTACAAACATATTGATAATCACCATTGCTCCAACCAAAATAAAGGAAGTAAAATACAATACACCTGTGATAGGACTTGCTTCTGGCTCTCTCTTCAATTGTAGTTTTTCTTCTACTAACCGAATATTCTCCTCATTATAGCCGTATCTATCACTTCCATAAATCTGTGTGTACATCATATCAGACCAATCTTCCAAGGTGATTGCCGTAAACAAAGAAAGAGAGGTCTTCTCCAAAGTTCCAAAATGTATTGGGTCATTTTTCTTGAACAAGATAGTACCTGTGATTGCATAAATGTAAAATAAAATACCCATCATAAAGACCACATAAATCATTGAGGGAATGCTCTTTAGTAAAGCCATTACCAATAGCTGGAGCTTGGGCAAGGCACTAATCAATCGCAATACCCTCAAAATCCTTACAAGACGGAAAATCGCCGCAAAGCCAGATGCAAAAGGAATAAAACAACTGATAATAATGATAAAATCAAATACATTCCAAGCATCCTTAAAATAATTCATGGGATGCCTTCCTTCTGCTATAACTTTGATAATCAACTCTATACAAAAGAAAAAAAGTACAATCTCATCTGTAAAAACAAACAGCCAATGGTATTTTGTTTCTATGGCTTCGTATGTTTCTAATCCTACCAACACACTTGCCAAGATGATAAGAGATAAAATAAATCGCTTAAAAATTTTACTTTCTACGAATTGTTCGCAATACTTGCTTAATTTGTCGTATTTGGAATATGAATCAGATTTCATAGATGAATACACTTTGATTTTATATTTTCAAAAATAACCAAAGTTTGTATTCCAAACGATAAAAATAAACTTTAAGTTAGTAACTCATCATCAAAATACCTTTACACCATGTATATTTGCTTTGATGATAAAAGTAATATTTTTATCTAACTATTTATTTATTAGTATTTTATATTATTAATTTCAAACCAAATTTATGTTTGATTATATCATTGTAGGAGCTGGCTCGGCAGGTTGTGTACTTGCCAATCGACTCACAGAAAATCCCCAGACGCGAGTCTTACTCTTAGAGGCGGGAAAAAAGGATACAAATTTCCTTATTTCCGTACCTGCGGCATTTTATAAGTTATTCAGAACCAAATTTGATTGGAATTTTTATACAGAACCCCAACAACATCTCGGTCAAAAAAAACTTTATCAACCTCGCGGAAAGGTCTTAGGTGGTTCCAGTAGCATCAATGCAATGATATATATTCGCGGGCATCGCCAAGATTATGATACTTGGGCGCAACTTGGCAATGAAGGCTGGAGCTACGAAGACGTACTTCCATACTTTAAAAAATCTGAGAATCAGCAAGTTTTCAAAGATAAGTATCATGGACAAGACGGACAGCTCTATGTTCGCGACCAAGCATTTCCTAATCCTCTAACCGCACTCATGATGGAGTCGGCTAAAGGTCTTGGGTATCCAATCAACAATGATTTTAATGGAAGCGAACAAGAAGGTTTTGGTATGTATCAGACTACCATTGATGCCAAAGGGCAAAGACACAGTACGGCTCGTGCTTTTCTCAAACCTGCTCTGAATAGACCCAATCTCCAAGTGATGACCCAATGCTTAGCTACCAAGATAATATTCGAAGGCAAAAAAGCCATAGGCGTGGAATTTGAGCAAGGAGGACAGACCAAAATAGAAAAAGTAAATAGAGAAGTCATTTTGAGTGCTGGGGCTTTCCAAAGTCCACAATTGCTCATGCTTTCGGGGGTAGGGCGCGGACAAGACCTCCAAGCACTTGACATTCCAGTAGTACATGACTTACAAGGTGTAGGGCAAAACCTTAAAGACCATGTAATTACCTCTATCGTAATGTCTTGTAATCAAAATATTACTTTAGATACGCAGGCAACACTTTGGAATTTTTTGAAGTATATATTTACAGGCAAAAGCCCATTAGCGAGTAATATCGCCGAAGGTGGCGGCTTTATCAAGACCCAAGAAGGGCTTACTGCTTCTGACATTCAATTCCACTTTGGTCCTGGCTATTTTGTGAATCACGGATTTGATAATATCAAAGGGAATGGATTTTCTTTGGGACCGACTTTACTCCAGCCTGAAAGCACAGGCGAGGTGCGCTTAGCTTCCCCCAATCCTAAAGACGCTCCGCGCATAGACCCAAGATATTTTAGTAAAGAACAAGATATTCGTACGATGGTCGAGGGCTTCAAAATAGGATATAAAATATTGACTTCCAAGATTTTTCAGCCGTATATTAAAAATAACTATCTACCACAAAATGAGTTAAAAACAGAACAACAAATTATTGACCATATCAAATCCTATTTACAGACTTTGTACCACCCTACTTCTACTTGTCGCATGGGTAATGATGGACTTGCTGTGGTTAATTCAAAACTACAAGTACATGGCATAGAAAGACTTAGAGTAGTAGATGCCTCTATCATGCCTACCATCGTCAGAGGTAATACCAACGCACCAACAATTATGATAGCAGAAAAAGCAGCAGAACTTATTAAAGCAATAACATAATAAAACAGAAGGCATGGACTGCCAGCATTTCAAATCAAAAAATATGTGAAAAGTTATGTTATAGTATAAAATTTGAACCATTAAAATCTTTATTCGTTTAATTTTGTTATATTGCAAAAACAGTTTTAAAACTTAAACTTTAGGTGTTTTAGTAAAATATTTAAAATAATTAATTTATGAATACAAAATCATTAAGATATGTATTTGTCTTTGTAGGGCTTCTGTTATTGACTTCTTATTCGCCTACTTCCCAAAGAGAGATAAACAAAGAACAGTTGCTCATGCGCTTGTTGAGACAAAGTTTGGAAAGCAGACATTACTTAGCCAATGCGATAGATGATAATTTCTCTAAAAAAGTTTTCAAAGAATATTTAGAGGATTTTGATTACAGGAAGCAGTTTCTGCTACAATCTGATGTAGATAAGTTACGTGCATTTGAAACAAAAATAGATGACGAGATGATGGCTGAAACCTACCAACTATTCGACTTGGCTATGCAGATTCGCGACAATAGATGGAAAGAGGCAAAAGCATATTATCAGGAAATATTGGCAAGTCCTTTTGATTTTTCTAAAGAGGAAACGTATGAAACTGACATAAAAAAGATAGACTTTGCAGTTAATGAGGCTGACCTGAAAGAAAGATGGAGAAAATATCTCAAGTTCGAAGCTCTCAAAAGAGTATATAATTCTTTGGAATTAGAAGAAAAAAAGGATAAAAAAGAAAATGCCAAGAGTTTTGCTCAGATAGAAGAAGAAACAAGAAAGGCACTATTAAGGCTCATGAATGATTGGTTTTTACGCATGGAGAGAGAAGATATTGCTACCAAAAGAGCTACTTTCATCAATGCGATTACGGCTTGCTACGACCCTCATACGACCTATTATGCACCCAGAGCAAAAGAATACTTTGATATGGATTTTTCGGGTAGGTATGAAGGTATAGGTGCGCGACTGACGACCAAAGATGATGGTACCGTCAAAGTAAGCGAGGTAATGCCGGGTGGTCCAGCTTGGAGGCAAGGCATACTCAAGGCGGAAGACGTAATCATAAAGGTTGCTCAAGGCGAGGGCGAACCTACTGAAGTTACTAATATGATATTAGATGATGTGGTCAAACTTATCAAAGGCAAAAAAGGAACAGAAGTAAGATTGACTATCAAGAAGTTAGATGGTACTATCTCTGTATTACCTATTACAAGAGATGTAGTAATCATAGAGGAAACGTATGCTAAATCTGTCATTTTGGACAATGGAGATAAGAAAAAAATAGGTTATATCAATCTCCCCGGTTTTTATGCCGACTTTAGTAATACAGGAGGAAGAAACTGTGCAGAAGACATCAAAAAAGAAATTACTAAGCTAAAAGAAGAAGGAGTCCAAGGAATTATTTTGGATTTGCGAAGCAATGGTGGCGGCGCATTGTCGGAGGTAATAGAAATGACTGGATTGTTTATCGATAAGGGTCCTATTGTACAAGTAAAAGGCAGAGTAGGCAAACCGGGTGTGGGCGAAGACGAAGACCCAACTATACATTATGATGGAGCTTTGGCTGTCATGGTAAATTCTATGAGTGCGTCTGCTTCTGAAATTTTAGCAGGAGCTATCCAAGATTACAAGAGAGGGATTATTATTGGTAGCAAATCTACTTATGGAAAAGGAACAGTGCAGAGTATGTTAGACTTAGACCGTTATTTGCCTACTTCTATGGATAATATAAAGCCACTTGGAGCATTGGCACTGACCATTCAAAAGTTTTATCGAGTGAATGGTGGTACTAACCAACTCACAGGTGTAATACCAGATGTGATATTGCCTGATATTTACGGAGCTTACGAAGAGGAAATTGGAGAAAAGAAGGAAGATTTTCCGCTTGCCGCAGATAAAATAGAACCTTTGAACTATAATACTTGGTCTAAAAATGAAAAGAAAATCGCTAAGGCTCAGGGCAAAAGTGCTGAAAGAGTCGCTAAAGACCCTATTTTTAATCTCATAGCAGAAAATTCTCAAAGAATAAAAAATCAGAATGATGTTTCTATGGTTTCTTTGAACTTAGAA
>JALOMS010000353.1 GCA_025455345.1 Thermoflexibacter sp.
CATAATTTTTAAATAAATGCTTTTCCTTTTCTTACCTCTATCGCAACGGCGAACCGTATCTACTCTTGCCTCTTCGGAGTCCCTCACCATAAATGTTTTTTGCACTACTGCATTCAAACCACCATTTTCACCTGCCTGTATAATGAAATTTTCAGCTTTTTCAAAAGCCTCTTTCCTCAATTTTGCTTCCTTTTTAGGAATCTTATTTTTAAGATTTTCAAGCATTTGAAGTCCATCTTCTTTGGTAGGAGGCTCATTTTGCGACCAAGATTCTGATTCTTCTAAGTCTTCACCCTGCGCTTGTATTCTTCCTCTATGTAGCATAAACGCTTTTTTTGTTTTTTTAATTTACAAAAGTATGCTTTTTTACGCTTTTTCTTGGGTTTTGAGAAACTATAATCAAAATAAAAAACAAACCTCCTTTCGGGGATTGTTTAAAATAGATAGAGAATCGCTAATAAACAGGTTTACTTTCACATTCCACAAAACTTAAAATTGCTTTGATTTTATAAAAATCACCTCCCAATCCACAAAAATAGCGAACTTAGCAGACGTAGCCCAGTAGGAGCTTGGAAGAAATAATAATTCATCAAAGAGTTTTAAACTTTTGGAAAGTTTAAAACTCTTATTTTATGTTATGCCCCTGCTTATTTACTTATACCAATCATGTATAGTCTTTTTCCTTGGCTCTACATACAAATCTTTATTAGCTTCAAATGCTTCCTCGACACTTTGGTATATTTTTGCATTGTTTTGTAACATTTTTTCAACAATAAGTTTCTTTATATCTGCATCTTCCATTAAGAAAAAAAAGTGATATTTAACATCAATTATTGAGTATGAATCCTCCTGCTTGGCTGATTGATTTCTAATTAAAACATATTGATGTGTATTTTGCCAATACTTGGCATATTCTCTTTCTAATTCCTCATGCATAGTATTATTTATCATCATCTTTTATAGTTACCATCAAAGCACAATTGCTAAAAAATCTTTATCCAAAATCCACTTACAAGTAAGTGGATTGGAAGGTTTTGAAGAAAATAGGGATAACGAACTAAAAACATTAAGACTACACCAACACCAATGCCTCTTTTTGGATACCATGCTTATCAAAATAGATTCTCATGGAAGGAGATTGGTTAAGCAATAATTGAGCATTTTGACTTTCTACCAATTTCATGACTGCCTCACTTGCAAGCACCCAAGAAAGGGAGGGTTCTGGTAATTTTTTCAACTGCCTTTTTACCCAAGAAAATAGTAGCCTAACCGCAGTGGCATATTGCTCATTGTTTTCAAAAAATTTCTTCTTGGTAGTATAATCTCCCAAAGAAAAACTCACTCCCTAAGCTATTTTGTATAGGTCTATCAAACTCAATCACAGGAGATTGGGAAGTATCAATATAAGATTCTTCGCTATGAAGATAGGGAGAAAAGACAAGCGAATTAATCATACTTTCTTGTACCAACAAGGATTGCGGCTTTTCCAACAAGGAATCCAAACGCAAAGCCTTCCCTTTCAAAACATCTCTGGGACTGACTATTGCAAAGCCATTTTTTTTTGCAAAATGTTCTATTGCAATTACATCAGTATTTATAAGAAAGAAATTGATTTGATTTTTGGGTTTCATTTGATAAATTTCTTGTTTTTATAGTCGTAAAACTCCACTTTTATTCCTGTTGCTTTTTCTATGTCTTTGATTGCTTCTTGTTCTCTTTTAACAGGCTTTCCACTGCTATTAGTTCGTCCCACTTGTATAATTCTCAACCATGTAATCTGTAAGACGTTACCAATTGCCCCTAAAATAAAACTTGCTACATCTGCTATGCGAATATCTTTTGCCACATAAGTAGCAATAGGTTTTTCTTTACTCACTTGTACCTCTTTATTATCTTTATTTTCTTCTTTTATTTCATTGAAAATAAGATCAATAGCGTCTTTGTGTTCTTTGCCGCCATTCTTGCCATTAGGATTATTTACTTTATTTTTGGGCATTATTTCAGCACAAGTTTTGAGATTGAGTTTCTACAAAAACGGGGTTTTGACCTTACAAGAGGATTATACTAAAAAATTATCAAAAATTAAACACTCCATTTTCTGACAAAAAAATCAAAAATTGTATCTTTGCATAAATAGCATTTTATGGCAAAGGATATTTTTCATGAGGTAGTTAAAACAGCATTGTCAAAAGATGGATGGACAATTACGCATGACCCCTATCGCATTTTAGCATTAGGGAAAGATGTGCAAGTTGATTTAGGTGCAGAAAAGCCAATCATAGCGGCAGAAAAAGGCATGGAACGTATTGCGGTAGAAGTAAAAAGTTTTATCAACCCTTCTTTCACCTACGATTTTCATTTGGCATTGGGGCAGTATCTAAATTATCTCCTTTTGATAGAAGAACAAGAACCCGAAAGGGAGTTATATTTAGCAGTTTCAGAGGAAATTTATGAAACTCATTTTCACAATTTGGCGATTCAAAAGGCTATCAACCGTTACCAGATAAAAATAGTAGTTTTTGACCCTACAAACCTTATAAAGCAATGGATAAAATAAAACAATATCAAGAACTTATCATTCGCCTGTTGGAAGAATACGGTTCGGTGCGTCCCGCAAATATCGAGGAACACGAATATCAGGTCATTGCTGATACACAACGCAATCATTTCCAATTAGTAAGTTTGGGTTGGCACAAGAATCGCTTTTTCCATTATGTAGTTTTGCATTTGGACATCAAGCCTGATGGAAAAATTTGGTTGCAAGTCAATCAAACGGATTGGAATATTGTAGAATCACTCATGGAAAATGGAGTATCTAAAAATGAAATTGTTTTAGGCAGTTTTAGCCCTCAAATGCGCTCATATAGCGGCTTTGCTGTCGCATAAAAAACAAACCTCCTTTCAGGTATAGCGGAATGCCGCCCACCCAAAAGGAGGTTATCAAAAGCCAACGTGATATGTACCACATTACTGCGTCCTCCAACAAACGTTGCCCGCTACAAACGTCCGAAACGATTGGCTATGTTTTTACTAAATTCAACTTTTCTTTAAGTTTTGCGGCTACTTCATAGTCTTCCTTGCGGACTGCTTCTTGTAACTGAAAATGAAGTAAGGTATTGTTTACATCCTCACCTACTTGTATATCTTTCTTTACTTTTTGAAAAACCTGTATCAATATTTCATAACTAAGTGCAATACCTAACACATCACGCACAAAAGCAAGGCGAGGCAATACTATTTTGCCAATAGGTGTAAGCATATTTTCAGGCGGAGAAAATAGATTTTCTATGTCGCACTCTCTTATCCAATCTTTACGAAAAACCTCGTTCATCGCTTCTGTAAGCGGATAATCTCCTCTGAAAATTATCCAGTGATTTGCTTTGGCATATTCTTTTTCGGCTTCTGTCATGGTATTTTATACAAAAAGGTAAGCTAATATGCCCAAAACTGCGATAAAAGAAGCTGTTTTAAGCAATCTCTCTATGGTTTTCTTATCTAAGGTTTTCATAAAATATTCTGCTCCACACTCTTTGCAATGAAGTGTATTTCTGTAATAAAAGGTATTCAGAGAATCACACTCAGGGCAATTCGAATGTGCATTTTTATTCTCATAATACTTACTCTGTTTATCAATTTCTTTTTGTGGAATCATGGTGAATTGAGGATTTATATTTAGGGCAAAAATAAAGAAAATGTTAATAAAAAACAAACCTCCTTTCAGGGATTTACCTAAAGGAGGTGGGGAAAATCCCTCACAAGGTTTTTTCGCCCTTGTGGGTGTTTTGACCACAACAATCCCCTTGCTATGAAAAACTGCCCCATAAGGTGAATAAGTTGGCGTAAAAATCTGAAAACAAGCAAGTTATATTTCTGTCCTTAGCTTGTCTATCTGCTCATGGGTTAAGCCTATTGCCTTGTCAATTATCTCATTATCAAGACCTAATTTAATAAGATTTTTAGTAATTTTTGTTTCTCTTTCTTTTTTTCCATATTTAAAAGATGTTTCCAAATAGGCAGTGAAATCCAAGTAGTTTTTTTCACTATTGCGATAAGATTACAGTTACTTTCCCCTGTTTGCAATAGATTTCAGCATAAGCGTATCTACGCAGAACAGGGTCTTGGCTCGTTAGTTTGGGCAAAACTTGTTAAGGTCATGCAAGCCAATAAAATAGTCAATAATTTTATCATATTTTGATTTATTGTGATTAGAATGCAATTTTACATAAAAAAATGAAACTTATACTATTTTGTCTTTTTGGATTCTTATTTCTTGCAAAAACAATTGATTATCAAATAATTAATAAAGAATCACAAACTATTGCCCCTACTCACGAGGCTGTCCAATATACAGGCAGGTTTGATTTTTCCAATCGGAATCTGCCAAAGTTTGCATGGACAGGTTCTTGCATTACCTTAGTATTTGAAGGAACATTTTGCCATTTGTTGATTAATCAATTGCCAGAAGAAGATGGAAATTCTCGTACTAATTTTTTTAATGTATTCATTGACAACCAATTAACTTCTGTTTTAAAAGTAGAAATAGGTACAAAGACTTATCTATTAGCTAAAAACTTACCTAAAGGCATACACACCATTAGTATTTTTAAAAGGACAGAAGCCTCTATGGGTATATGCGAATTTATTGGTTTCCAAATAGATAAAAAAGGGAAAGTTTTAGCACCAACAGCTAAAACCTCCAAGAAAATAGAGTTTATTGGAGATTCTATCACTTGTGGTTATGGGAACGAAGGGGCTTCTCAATCTTGCTCGTTTACACCTGAAACAGAAAATGGCTATTTGTCTTATGCGGCTATTATGGCAAGAAATGTAAACGCAGAATTAGTAACTGTCTGTTATTCAGGCAAAGGACTAATCCAAAATTATGACAAAAGTAAGCAGAAGACTATGCCCGAACTCTACGGACTTATTTGCCCCCAAATCGATAAAAAATGGAATTTTTCTTCTTGGAAACCTGATATCGTGTGTATCAATTTAGGCACTAATGATTTTGCTCATGCGATTCCCGACTCTTCAGTATTTGTAAGAGCGTATATTTCCTTCATAGACCGCATCACTATCAACTATCCTGATGTCAGTATTTTCTGTTTGGCAGGCTCTATGCTCAATGGCAATTCTTTGAAAATTATGAAAAGTTATTTGTCGGCAGTTGTTGATTATCAGAATAAAAAGGGGAATCATAAAATTTATTTTTTTGAAATGTCCACGCAAGGCAAGCGTGGCTATGGATGTGATTGGCATCCTAATGTAGCCCAACATCAAACTAACGCAGAAGAGTTAAGTCTTTTTGTTAAAGATAAAATGAAGTGGTAATTATTGGCTATGATGGATTTGCTTATATTTTTCTGTCATTTTGCCTATATCTATATTAATAAACACTGACATTTTTTCCTACTTTTAGATATGGTAAAATACTTGTATTGCATTGAAGGCTTAAGTAGCAATTATTGTTTATAAAATCATAAAAATCATCAAAAATTCATAATTATAAAAAATATGGAAAAAGGTACTATTTCAATTCATACCGAAAACATATTCCCTAT
>JALOMS010000354.1 GCA_025455345.1 Thermoflexibacter sp.
ATACACATTTACAGCAAGTCTTTCCCCTCTGGGGGCGCAATGCAATTGAAAGATTTAGATAGGGGCGAAAGAACGATTTAATTTGCTCACTTACTTAAGAGAAAAAACAAAAAATAAACAAAATTATATGAATCAAAGTATTGATAATCAATTAATTGAGTGTATTCCTAACTTTTCGGAAGGTAGAGATAAACAAAAAATAGATGCAATAGCGAAAGCAATAAGCAAAATAGACGGGGTAAAACTATTGGAAATAGACCCCAACGAAGATGCGAATCGGACAGTCATTACTTTTGCAGGCAAGCCAAGTGCAGTTTTGACGGCGGCATTTGAGGGCATCAAAAAAGCAAAAGAGGTAATAGATATGCGTGTGCAAAAAGGGGCGCATCCCCGCATAGGTGCAACCGATGTATGCCCTTTAGTACCACTGAAAGGTATCAGCATGGCAGAAACAGTCAAATATGCTCACGGCTTAGCAAGTAGGGTAGGGGAGGAGTTAGGCATACCTATCTACTGTTATGAATATGCGGCATTGAAACCTACACGCAAAAATTTGGCTTTTATTCGGAAAGGAGAGTATGAAGGATTGGAGGAAAAAATGAAAAATAGTGATTTCCAACCAGATTTTGGTAGCTCTCAGTTCGACCCAAGTGCAGGAGCGACCGTGATAGGAGCGAGGGATATATTGATAGCATATAATTTTAACCTAAATACGCAATCTATCGAGATAGCCAAAAAAATAGCAGAACAAATAAGAACTTCAGGCAATGGCAATCATAAACTCCCCAATCTCAAAGCCATAGGCTGGCACATGGAACATTACCAAATAGCCCAAGTATCTACCAATTTGACTAATTTTAAGATGACTTCATTACATCTTGTTTTCCAAACCATCAGTAAATTAGCTACCCAATACGGAGTAAAAGTTACTGGCTCTGAATTAGTAGGATTAATTCCCGTCAATGCCTTGACCAATGACGGACAAATGAGCATAGAGGAGGCTATCGGATATTTGGGCTTAGATGAATTGCGCCCATTTGAGCCAGAAAAGAAAATTATAGAAAAACTACTTTGCATAGAAGCGATTTGATGGGCAAATAAGTGCATATAAGCTATAATTCTTGATAATTTATTCAACGGCATGGGTGAATTTTTGAAAATATAAATAGTTATTTTCAAAATAATTGTAACTTTGGTTTTCATTTGAGGTATTTGATGAGAGGTAATCATAAATACCAAACAATTAATTTATAAAAACTTATTATTTTTATTACTTATTCCCCAATAATGTCTTATGGAACCTGTTTTTGTAATTGGGATATTGTCCTCTATTCCCATCGTAGCGATATTGAGCAATGCACTTATCAAAATCAAAAGAATGGAATTGGAGAAGATGGACAAAGCAAAACAAACTGATATAGAACTGATTCAGGTAGTAAGTGCCTTGTCAAAAGAGAATGACGACCTGAAAAAACGCTTAGAGAATATAGAAACTATAGTTACTTTGGGTGAGTCCCAAAATAGTCATCAATTCCAACAGCAAATTCCCCCACAAAATAATGAAATGAAAAAATTGGCAGAAGGAGGAAACGAAATCGCCAAAATACTCATGGAAAGACAGTTTAAGAATAAGCAACGATAGGATTTTTGCCAAACATGACCGAAATAGTTTTCAAAAGTAATAATGGATTTGAGTGGGTTAGCTTGATAAACCCAACTATCAGAGAATTAGCCCAAGTAGCAGTACAGTACGATTTGCACTCTGCTTCTGTGCATGATTGCTTAGAGCCAGAGCATTTACCCAAGTACGAAGTCATTGATGGAGTAGCTTTTATGGTATTGAGAGCCTACGACATTAATGCTTTAAAAGATGCAGATACAGTTCAAAAACTTACCAATAAGATTGCTTTTTTCATTAGTAAAAACTTTTTGGTAACTATTCACCGCAAAGACCACGAATACTTGCGCGTGATACGAAACAAGTGGCGTGTAGCCAATAAAAATGAAGAAAATCTCGCCCTAATGATTACTACGGACTTGTATCAGGTAGCACTCAATACTTATGAGAGTCCTATCAAAAATGCAATCGAACTCTTAGACAAATACGAGGAGGCTATTTTTGACAATAACGAACCTGCTTCTATCATACAACGATTATATCTCCTCAAACGCAAAGCGTCTATTTACAAAAAAATGCTCTTTTCTTTCAATGAGTTATTAAAAAAACAAATTGCAAGCAACGAAGTCCTTGCTGATTATCTAAATGATGTGGTAGAAACAGGCGAAAAACTCCAATATTACTCAGATGACCTCTACGAAGAAGCCAATAACCTATTGAATATTCACTTGTCCTTAGCCTCTCACCGAACCAATGAGGTAATGAAAGTTTTGACGATTCTTACAGTTTTTTTCTTGCCTTTGACTTTTATTGTAGGGATTTATGGAATGAATTTTAAGTATATGCCAGAAACTGATTCCGCTTGGGGATATTCTGGCGTTTGGATAGTGATGTTGGTGATGTCTGTGGGGATTTACTTTTGGTTTAGGAGCAAAGGCTGGCTAAATGGTTAAAAAAACAAATCCTACTTTCGCAATTTTATTTGTATTGGTCAAAAATAGGATTTGTTCTTGTATAGTCAGCCAAGAACCTAATTATCTTTTAAAAGCCTCTCTTTTAGCATTTTAAATTCTTCTTCAGAAATGATACCTTGCTGGCGCAATTCTGAAAGTTCCTTCAATCGCTTGACAATCTCGTCATTGTTTGTAGAGGAATTGCTATTGGTAGTATTTGATTTTGGTGGTTCTGAAGATGTTGCTTTTTCATCTTTTATATCCTCGAATGGCACTTCTTCGCTATTATCTTTCTTTTTTTGTAAGTCTTCTACAAAAGACCTCCCGCGCTCAAATTGTTTCTTGTAAAAATCCACAAATTTATCTACCTCGAAGTTGGAGAAGTTTCCGCCATTTTCAAAATGTTCAATAAATACCTGCCCTACTGCATAAGTAGATGCACCAGACAAAGCGGCTACACTAATCCCCCCTATCACAGAGCCAATGCCAGGAATGAATTTAATTGCGTCTGCTCCAAAACGAGAAATTACGCTCCCAGAAAGCGTTGAAATCCAAGATTTTAGATTGGCTTCAGAATAATTGACCTCATATAATTCCGAAATTTTTTTAATCATATCTATCTGAATAGCCGTAACAGCAACCATGTCCGCAATTGGAATAGGTATAAAGCCCGCACCAATAGTCCACAAAACGCTATTTTGTACGATTTTATCTGCCTTAGCTTTCTTGTTTTGATTGATTTCGTTGGCAATATCTTCAAATTTCTCTTTGATTTTACTGAAAATATAGTCTATCATGTTTGGAATGATGAATGTGTAAATTATGAATTATAAATTATGAATTATGAATACAAATTATTGATAGTCATTGTATTATATTTGATATTATGTTTTAAATGATATAGACTGATGAATAAAGCCTATTTATCAAATTTATTTTATATCAAATTTAAACTTGTAAGCTATATATTTTAACGAAGTTAATAAAAAATAGGTGCAAATTATCAAAGATATTTGCTATTCCTTGAAAATTTACTAATTTTAGTACAACAAACAAATAAAATTATCATAAACTAATTTATCTCATGTCTTTACAAGAACAAATCAATCGTATTTTTCCCCAAGAATCTCAAATCCCCGAAGAGTTTAATTTG
The DNA here is from genome assembly GCA_025455345.1 of Thermoflexibacter sp. Classification (GTDB taxonomy): domain Bacteria; phylum Bacteroidota; class Bacteroidia; order Cytophagales; family Thermoflexibacteraceae; genus Thermoflexibacter. The sequence goes on from JALOMS010000354.1 coordinate 3,725, forward strand.
TCATCTCCGATTCATCAAAACGAATATTTGGTGAATGGAGAAATGCGTCAATGGGAAGGAGATAGGCATACTGTACTGTCGCCTGTCTATGTACAGACTTCTAATGGTTTAGTACAAAAAGTGGTAGGAAGTTACCCGCTTGCTACCGAAGTAGAGGCTTTGGAAGCCTTAGAGGCGGCGGTCAAGGCATATAATCATGGGAGAGGAGAGTGGCCTACTATGACTGTACCTGAGCGAATAGCTTGTTTGGAGAGATTTACCAATATGATGACAGAGAAGAAGAAAGAAATAGTGAAGTTACTGATGTGGGAAATAGGTAAGTCATATAGTGATTCTGAAAAGGAATTTGATAGAACGGTTCAATACAACTATGACACAATAGACGCACTCAAAGATTTAGACCGTACACATTCTCGGTTCATCATACAGCAAGGCATTATTGGGCAGATTAGGCGCGCTCCTTTGGGAGTAGTGCTTTGCATGGGTCCTTTTAATTATCCCTTAAACGAAACTTTTGCTACGCTCATTCCTGCGCTGATTATGGGTAATACAGTGCTTTTCAAACCGCCCAAGCATGGTACTTTGTTGCACTATCCTCTTTTAGAAGCATTTAGACAGTGTTTCCCCAAGGGTGTAGTCAATACCGTATATGGACGGGGCAATACGATTGTAGGACCGATGATTGCCACAGGAAATATCAATGTGCTTACCTTGATAGGCTCAAGTAAAGTAGCAGATAAGCTAAAAAAATCACACCCAAAATCTAATCGCCTTAAGGCGGTCTTAGGTTTAGATGCCAAAAATGTAGCCATTATTTTGGAAAATGCGGATGTAGAGGCTACAGTCAAAGAATGTATCTTAGGAACACTTTCTTTCAACGGGCAAAGGTGTACAGCTTTAAAAATGATTTTTGTACATAATAAGATAAAAGACGCATTTATCAAGCGATTTTCCGAAGAAGTCAATAAACTTAAAATCGGTATGCCTTGGGATAAGGGAGTACAAATCACTCCTTTACCAGAACCACAGAAGCCCGATTATATCAAAGAATGTATCTCTGATGCTATCAATCAAGGAGCGCAAGTAATGAATGAAGGGGGAGGAACTACCTACAAATCATTTGTATTTCCTGCGGTAGTATTTCCTGTCAAAAAAGGAATGAAATTATATGTGGAAGAACAGTTCGGTCCTGTGATTCCTATTGCTCCCTTTGACGACATAGAGGAGCCAATCCAATACATGATAGAATCCGAACATGGTCAACAACTGAGTATTTTTGGAACAGACCCCGAACAAATAGCTAATCTCATAGACCCTTTGGTAAACCAAGTTTGTAGGGTAAACATCAATGCACAGTGTCAAAGAGGTCCCGATACATTTCCTTTTGCGGGGCGCAAGGATTCAGGAGAAAATACGCTTTCTGTAACTGACGCATTGAGAGCATTTTCCATTAGAACAATGGTAGCTACTAAGCAAACAGAAGAAAACAAGGCTATATTGAACCATATTGTGGAAAATAACGAATCCAAGTTTCTTTCTACAAGATTTATTTTTTAAATTTAAAATCAATTATAAGTAATTCAACAAAAATAAATATGCTTTTTGCTGATAAGTTCCTATCCTTAAAAGGGCAGGTTATACAATCTAATTCTTTTCTTTGATTGTCTTATATATAACACACCCTTTCAAGGGTGTAAACTAAGAACGGCTAAAAAAGTTGAATTACTTAAGTATATCAACAAAAATAAACGTTTTTTTAGTCCCAGACTGGAAGTCCCGTTAGGGACATAAGCTTTGTAGAAACTAAATTAAGCCCAAAAT
>JALOMS010000355.1 GCA_025455345.1 Thermoflexibacter sp.
TCAAGGAAAAGTTTTAGAAGAGCTAATGAAACTTGTTTTGAGAAATTATATTGGTTGTGAGGTAGTTCCAGATAAAATTAAGGAAAGAAAAGAAATACTCACAAAAGCCTTTGGAAAAGAAATAGAAAAAAAAGGAGATATAGATGCCTTTGCCATGAAGAAAGATAAAATTATAGCAATTCAAATTCGTTCCAGAGATGATACAGGAGGCACAACTGCAAAGGCTTCTTTGGTAAGTTATTTGAGGGAAATGTTAAGATTGAAAAAAGATTCGAAATATAAAATTTTATATTTAGTATCTATTTGGGATTCAAGGGATTCACAACAAAAACAATCTACAATTAATGAAATGTATTCCGCTTTAAAGGAAACTATTGAAAGTAGCATTTCTGCTGATGAGTTTTTAAAGAATGTAGCAACAAAAGGCGTAGATGTAGGCAGAAATATTACACTACGAATGACTTATGGTACTGATGAAATGATAGATTCAGTGTGCGATTGGTTTAGATTAGATAAACAAAAAGGGAAAAAAAATTTCAATAATTTGCTAAATCAGATTGAAAACTGGGACGATTTATGGATTACTTATGCTGTTGCCAATTTGGAATTATCACTCAATAAAATACAAAATATTTCTAATATAGCTATTTTAGACAAAATCTTGGAAGATAACGAAGGTTTTAGCTTTGATTGGTCTTCGTATAAAGGTTTAGTAGATTCAATAGATAAAATGGTAAATAAAATTGTATTTTTGTGGAAAGGAAATACCTTACCTTTACAAAGTTTGGGTGATAAAGCCCTTTATGTAAGGGATTTATTACTTTTAAAAGCCTGCTATATCAAATTAACTACTTCAAAATCAAAGATGAGTAACCAAAAAAGTCTAAAATAAATAAATAAAATGCAATTAAACGTATTTGAAAGAGAAATACAAAAAACGAAGGTTTTTAGTAATCATTGGCAATTCACAGATGACCCTAAGTTAGTTTCTTTTCGTGAGTTAGTCCCTGAAATTTTAAGCACTACTTATTTAACTCATTCTATTTATTATTATCCTGCTAAGTTTATCCCACAAGTAGTTCGTTTTTGTATTAATGAATACACACAAAAAAATGATTGGATAATTGACCCTTTTGCGGGTTCTGGCACAGTAGGTTTGGAAGCGATTATTTCAGGTAGAAATGCAATATTGACAGACTTAAATTTTTTACTTAATCATATTATTCCTATAAAAATTCCCACACAAAAAGAAAAATTAACTACTACAAAATTAAAAAAGCGATTAGATTATATTTTTGAGTATAAAAGTAGTTTTACTCCAAATTGGTCTAATTTAAACTATTGGTATCCCATAGCAATATTAGAAGTTTTACAAAAGCTCTGGGCAGGGCAGAAATCCTTTGAACAAGATTTATATGCCCAGATTATACAATCTATTTTGATAAAAGTTAGTAAGCAATTTTCTTATGCAGAACATAAAGCACCTAAATTATTTATTTCCAAAACTAAAAGAGAATATATTGAAAACTTATTAAAAAGAGATTGGCAGAGTGAATTAAAAAATATTGTTTATGAATCTTCTTTTGAAACATTAATAACTGTTAATCAATTTATTAATACTAATATTGATAAGCAAAACCAAGTGAAATTTTATGGTGGCGTAGATAGTTCTACTTTTCAACACCCAGACGACTTGGAAACGTCCTGTATGCTTACTTCTCCTCCATATCTACAAGCGCAAGAGTATATTCGTACTTTCAAATTAGACTTATTTTGGCTTGGTTATGACGAAAACCAAGTAAAAGCCCTTTCTAAATTAGAAATTCCGTATAGAAAAGCAACAAGATGGATTGAAACAGAAACTCTAAACAAAGTTAGGATAGGCTTAGAGAGAGAAGATTTGAAAGAAATGCTAAATTCTTATTTTTGTCATACAATTAATGCACTTGAAAATGCAAGTAAAAACCTTAAAGCAGGCGGCAAAGCCTGTATTTTTGTTGGCAATCCCAAAGTAGATGGCATAGAGGTAGAAACTTGGAAAGTTTTGTTGGAATATTTTACAGACAAAAATTTTAATCTGAACGCAATCTTTGAAGACCAAATAAAAACACGTCAATTATTCAAAGCCAGAAAAAATAAAAATCCAGATGGTATGAAATCAGAGTTTTTACTTGTGATAGAAAAAAGATAAAGTAACTTCTTATGGGTTAGGATTAGGGTATTATTATTAATCTTCCTTTCCCCCTCCGTTAGTCCTAATTTGCAATTTGGACTTTCTTTGTGGAGAATTTGTAATCAATGTTTCTTTAATAGCCTGAAATCAAGGGAGATACAAAAAGCACCAAACTTGGGTAAAGTTTGGTGCTTTTATATAACATACCATCTTATCCTTACACTTCCAATTTAAACGGCAAAGTCCTCAATCGCTTGCCTGTGAGGGCGAAGATAGCATTTGCCAAAGCGGGCGCAAGCGGTGGAAGCCCTGGCTCCCCTACCCCACTTGGTTTTTCATCATTGTCCATGATGTGGATTTCCATTTTTGGCGTTTCGTTAATGCGTATCATCTTGTAATTGTTATAGTTGCTTTGTTCAGCCTTGCCATTCACGAAGGTAATGCCGTCTTTTACTGCGGCAGTCAAGCCATACACGATGTTGCTTTCGGTCTGTGCTTTCACGTTATCTGGGCTGACCGTCATGCCGCAATCTATGACTGTAACCACCTTTTCCAAGATGATTTCCTTGTCTTTTTGGGCTACGGTAACTACATGGGCGCAAATCGTTCCAAATGAGCGCACAATCGCCACCCCTTTTGCCTTGCCTTTGGGGAGTTTTTCTGTCCAGTTAGACTTTTCTTTCAGTAGTTCCAATACTTTCTTGAATCTTGGTGCTTTCTCTAACAAGCTAATCCTGAACTCCATAGGGTCTTTCTTAGCGGCATGAGCAAGTTCGTCCACAAAACTTTCTTGGGCAAAACCGTTGGTTGATGAATAGACGGAACGCCACCACAAGAGCGGTACAGAAGGCTCTGCGTGTAGGTAATCCAAGCGGAAGTTAGGAATTTCATAAGGGCTATTTTCCTTATCTACTGCCTCTACTGCCCAATCGTCCACTTTTTTGCCGTTTGCCATGCCTCCCCATTGGTTTTGGATAGAGCCACCAATAATCGTGTGCTGGAAAGCCGTAACATTGCCTTTTGCGTCCAAGCCACCCTTGAAGGCATTGAGCATGGCAGGGCGGAAAGGTCCTTGCGTAATGTCGTCTTCTCGTGTCCACACCACTTTTACAGGTGCTTTGACTTGCTTAGAGAGCAATGCCGCTTCTACTACAAAGTCATAAAACGCCTTCCTTCCAAAAGCACCACCCATAAAGACCACATTGATTTTGATTTGTTCAGGCTTCATGCCTATTGCCATTGCTACCTGTCCACCTACACCAAATGCACTTGTATCAGGGCTTTGCACAGGTGCCCAAATTTCGCAACTATCTTCTTTCACGTGTACTACGCAAGCCTCTGGCTCCATGGGCGCGTGCGAAGCAAAAGGTGTTTCGTACTCAGCAGTAATCGTCTTGCTTGCTTTGGAAAGTGCCGCTTTCACATCTCCCTCGTTTTCGTGCGGATTGCCTTCGGTTTTTGCCATTTCGCGCATTTTCTTGAAGTAATCTGCGGAGTTAAATTTCTCTGCTTCTGCACTTTCCCACGTGATTCTCAATGCTTTTTTGCCTTGAAAAGCGGCGTAAGTATTGTCAGCAATCACCGCAACACATTCAGGGCTTTTCATAAATACAGGGCGTTTGATTTTCACCACATCTTTCACACCTTTTACGTCCCTTGCCCTTCTTTCGTCTATATTTGCCACCTTTCCCCAAATCGCAGGGCAGTGTTCTATGGCGGCATAAACCATGTTGGGAACTTTGATGTCCATGCCAAAAATGGCTGTTCCATTCACCTTGGAAGGAATGTCCACGCGCATGGACTTCTTACCCAAATACTTAAAGTCTTTTTTCTCTTTGAGTTTGGGTTCTTTGGGAACTTCCAATTTTGCGGCTTCTTCTACCAATTCACCATAAGAAAGAGATGAATTATTTTTCTTATTAAATACTTTTCCTTCTTTGGCATAACACTCACTTTCAGCAACTTGCCACTTTTTAGCCGCCGCTTTGATGAGCATTTCTTTTGCCGCCGCACCTGCCTTACGCATAGGCAACCATGAAGCCGCTACGCTCCCGCTTCCCCCAGAAAGCTGTGCGCCATACTTCGGGTTTCCGTCCGAAGGTCTGATTTCTATTTTGTCGATGTCCACTTCCAATTCCTCTGCAATGAGCAAGGGGATAGAGTGGAAAGTGCCTTGTCCCATATCGGGGCGTGGATTGATGAGGGTGATTTTCCCAGAAGTTTCTATCAAAATAAAAGGAGAAAGTTCCAACTCTTGGGTTGCTAAGTTGCCCACTAAGAGTTCTTTGCCCTTGGCAGGGAGATAGAAGCCCAGCGCAAGCACCGCTCCCGTCATGCCCGAAAACTTGATAAAATCGCGTCTATTTATATTTTTTTCCATTGTATTTTTAATGATTAGATAGTTGTAATAGTTAAATAGTTGATTGTTTGATAGTTAATTTTTTAATAAAGAAAACCACTTAACAATTTAGCTATTTAAGCACACAAGTAAAAATAAATAAGTATTTGTTTTTCAATTAATGATTTGTTTTTCAATTACTTGCAATCGCATAAATGCGATTCTACATTTACTTGACTCCTTAACAATTGTATTTTGTTATCTTTTCCCTCCTTCTCCTCCTGTTTCCTTTTTCATCAGGTCGGCGGCGGTGTGAATGGCTTGGCGCACTCTTTGGTAAGTACCACAACGGCAAATATTTCCTTGCATTGCTACGTCTATTTCCTCATCAGAAGGGTTGGGATTTTTAGCCAACAGTGCCGTTGCCGCCATGATTTGCCCCGATTGGCAGTAGCCACATTGGGGAACTTGCTCGTCTATCCATGCTTGCTGAACGGGGTGCATTTTGTCCGTTCCAAGTCCTTCAATCGTAGTGATTTGCTTGCCTACCGCCGCCGAAACAGGCAAGAGGCAGGTTTTCATTGCTACGCCGTCAAGATGTACCGTACACGCACCGCACTGGGCGATACCGCAACCGAATTTCGTTCCTGTCATACCTATGATGTCCCTAATGACCCAAAGCAAGGGCATTTGCATATCCACATCAACGGTATAAGTCTTTTTGTTAATCAATAATTGATACTGTGCCATGAAAACTATAAATTTAAGTTGTATGAAAAGCCAAAAATCTTTGAATGAGAGGTTGAGATGTAGGTTTGGACTTGTAAAATTAACTTTTTTAGCTGAAAGTTTTTGTATAACTAAAACTTTATACACTTTGTTAAGTATTTTTAACACTGTAAATATGGTTAGGCACATTTCTTTTAATATAAAAAAATTCCATTATGAGCGCACCAGATAAGAACACATTGTTCCCTTTAGCAAACTATGAGAGGCTCTGTTTTTTAAAAAATATCATTAAAAATCCCAATAT
>JALOMS010000356.1 GCA_025455345.1 Thermoflexibacter sp.
GCGAGGGTCGCCCCGCGAAAAGGCGGGCTAATGTGCTAAATTTAGGCTTTTGTGCTTTCTATCGCAGCGGCGAACCGCAAACTTTGTGCTTAGGGCAAGGATAGTGATCTGAAACCCGCCCTTCGCCAAGCCCCCGACGTTGGTGGCAAGCATAAAATAACAAATTCAAATTTGACAATGGAATTAAGACTACTCGTTATTAGGGCAAATGAACCTGAAAGAATTACTAATTTTTTCGGTATTTTAGGGGTAACCTTTGACTACCACAAACACGGAAATTCTCCACTGCATTATTCAGCAACACTGGGGCAAGTAATTTTAGAAATTTACCCATTGGCAAAAAATCAAATAGAAACTGATAAAAATCTACGCTTAGGCTTTAAAATTGATAATTTTGACGAAGTGATTGAAAAATTAAGAAAAAATGAAATTACTTTTTTGTCAGAACCTAAACAAACTGATTTTGGTTACATGGTAGTCATTGAAGACCCAGAAGGAAGGAAAATAGAACTGTATAAGTAACAGAATATATTTTGTATAACCGAACCCATCTACATCTTATTAGACATCATTAGTTTATGGAAATAATACAAGAAATTACTCAAATTGTAAACGCTTTGCCAAAAGACGTTTTAGGTGAAGTTTTACAGTATTTGCGACAGGTTGAAAAAGTGTCGCAAGAAAAAATGCGTTTGTCATTAAACTTGAAAACTATCCTAACCGAAGATAGAGAACTTCTTGAAAAATTAGCAAAATGATAGACTTGCAAGAAGTTTTTGAAATCCATCAAGTTTTGGTACAAGAATTTGGTGGTTCACAAGGCGTAAGAGATGAAGGTTTGCTAAAATCAGCCATTGAAAGACCATTCAGCGGATTTGGAGAAACAGAGTTTTATCCAACACCCGAAGAAAAAGCAGGTGCAATTTTGGAAAGTATTGTGAAAAACCACCCTTTCATTGACGGAAACAAACGAACAGGCTACGTTTTAATGCGTTTAACTTTAATGCAATTTGGAAAAGACATAACTGCGACACAAGACGAAAAATACAGTTTTGTCATTGAAGTTGCCTCGGGACAAATTGAGTTTCAAGAAATTGTTACTTGGATAACAAAACGAGCAGCGAACAAATAATGCCAGCCATCAACATTGTATTTATGAAAAAGGGGCAAAAGTGCATAATTTGGACTGAAGTGCTTTTTAGTGGCTTTTGTGCTTTCTATAAACTTTGTGCTTAGGACAAGGAAAGTGCTATTCTATCACGCCCTTCGCAAACATTTTTCCGTTGGTGGTCAGTTTAAAGACAGTATCAAGACAATGAAAACAGTATTTATTTTACATCATTCCTATGAGCTTGAAAAATGTGAAGAGACTAAATTAATGGGGGCTTACTCGACAAGAGAACAAGCTAAATTAGCAATAATTAGACTTAAAGACAAAAATGGTTTTAAATACAGACCAGACGCATTTGAAATTTCGGAATACGAACTTGACCAAGACAACTGGACAGAAGGCTTTGCAACAATGACAACCATTCAGGTAAAAAGCAAAGACGATACTTGGATAACAGTCCAAGCCGAGTGTTTGCCAAATAATCAGTACCAAATTTGTGAATTATACGAAAATGATTTGCTTGGAGAATTTAAGCATTTGGACATTGTAGAGTGTGAAGCAAAAGACGATGATTTATTTGCTGTTAAACTTATAAGCAAATCCGACACACAATCAAGAAATGACGACAGATAAACAAAGCCCGAACCGCCAACAGCACCTACCCAAAAGGCGGGATTCCATGCTTCTTATGACAGTTTTGTGGTAGGTATACAGTAATTCTATTGAACTTTTGTGCTAAAAATCCCCGCCTTCGCAAAGCGGCAAAACGTTAGCTGATACCTTAATAAGAAAACAATGAATGAAGTAAAAATATCAACTTGTGGAACAATAAAACTTAATTCATTCAGACCTTTATGTTGGACAGAATTAGGGCTAAATGCTATTGAGAAATATAAACTGCCTCCATTTATTGATGCATCTTGCAGACGAGAACCAGATTTTGAAAATCCATTTCCATCCATTTCTGCACTTTGCAGACAGGGACAATTTGCACCACATCTACAACAAAATGATATAATTGCGTATATAACTGTTGGTGGAGATTTTAAACCATACAAACAAGGACATCATCTTATTGCTATTTTGCAGGTTGAAGAAGTCTATGGAACACATCAAATAGGACAAAATGAATATAAAAAAGCAAATTTACCAATACCAAGCAACTGTATGGTCGAAGGTAATCCTCCATTTGACTTTGATAAAACAGCAGGAAATTTTAAAACCAAATCTCAACAAAAAACATTCATAAAAAGAACGGAAGAACAGAAATTAGATATTGGAAAAAGATTGCTAAAAAGTTGGGACGAGCATTATTTGGAAAAGTCTAAAAAATGGAAGTGTTTTGTTAAAACAAGACCTATCTATATAAACATTTACAACCCAATGCAAATATTAAATTCTGATTTTGAGTATATTTTTGGGAAAATACCAAATACAAGGACACCTAATAAAATATCAAAAAAGCAACTTGTTGAACTTGCAAAACTTGTAGGAATAAACATATCATTTGAATAAGAAGACATCAGCCAACATTGGCTTGGCAAAAAATCGGGGCAATGGTGCTTTTTTAGGCTAATGAATAAGAAAGGGGCTTTATTACTTTATTTGGGCAAATGTGCAAGGAAGTCCCCACCCGAACGCAAAGCCCGAAAACGTTATGTGTAATGGCACATGACCCGATAATAATTATGAAAAAAACGACTATTATAATTCTCCTAACCATAGTTACACAGCTGACCTATGGACAAACAGATTCCGATAAAAGAAAATCGGTGTACATTGAAATAGCAGGAAGTGGAGGAGTTGGTTCTTTTAATTATGAAAAGCATTTTCTTAAGAAAAACAATACTGAATTTACTTGGCGGGTAGGCTTGAGCCTTGCTCCTATAGACAAGAACAACGGGACAGGAATCGTATTTCCACTTATGATTAATTCATTAACAGGTAAAAATTCACACAAACTAGAATTAGGTTTAGGACAAGGTATTACAATTACAACAAAAGGAAGTTTTTTTGCTTTGACAACTGCAGCAATTGGTTATCGCTACCAATCCGAAAATAAAAAATGGTTTTACCGTGTAACCTACACACCACTTATTTCATATCTCGTTGACTTTCAAATTCAACAATGGGGAGGCATAAGCATTGGATATACATTTAATAATAAAGTAAAATGAATATAAAAATACTAACTATATTAATTGGTGCAATAATTTTTATCAGTTGTAAAAAGGAGAAATTCTTTGATGGACCTGATTTTTTTCAAGACGACTTTGAATCATATTCAACATTAAGCGACTTACTTTTACCTGATGACCAACTTTGGTCTTTTACTCAACTTACAAAAGGGGGAAATAGCATTACTATTGACACTACCAAAGTACATTCGAGAAATAAATCATTAAAATTTATTGCAAATAAATCCGACAATGAAGGTGCTTCAAAATCTAGTATCGCAAAACAAAATATGGCGTTCTGGGATGGCGAAACAGTAAGAATGAGTGCTTGGTATTTTATTGAAGGGACAAATTCGCTTGATTGGTTGTTTTTAATGGACTTAGAAGAACAAACGGTCATCGGTGCTGGACCAGGAATGAGATTGGCTTTAGTAGATAATAAATTAAGAGTAGAATTTAAGTTTAATGAGAAAGATATTACCCAGCAAACGGGACAAGAAATTGATTTCCCAAGAAATCAATGGGTAGAAATAATTTGGGAAGTAAGACTTTCACAAAAAAACAAAGGTGAAGTCCGTCTTTGGCAAAATGGACAACTTATTGTTGACAGTAAAAACAACAGAACGTTACCCAAAGATATTTTGTACTTCCAACAGGGAACTAAAGGGGTGTATAGTAGTTGTGAAATCGGAATTACTGCAAACTCGAAAGACAGTGACTTGACAATTTGGGCGGACGATATAAAATTTGAAAGGGTAAACTAATAAATACACTACACATAACAGTAGTTTGGCAATATGGCGGGGTTTCGTGCTTCGTAGAAATATTTGTGCAAGGTTCAACAGCAGTAATTCTATTGAACTTTTGTGCTAAAAATCCACCACTGCGCCAAGCCAGAACCCGTTCAAACATTTTAAAAGATGAACGTAGCAAAAGAACTAAAAAGTAAATTTGATAATTATAATTCATTCCCGATTGAATTTTGGGATTCAATTTCTGCTTTGGGCGATACAATTTCAGTTGGAAAAGAGACAACATTAAAAGAAATTTATAAGATTGAAAATTATCTTTACTTTTTATTGGAAGGTAGTGGAGGCATTTTGCTTTGGAACTATAATAATTTTGTCTGTACCGATATGGTACTCAACAATGATTTCCTATGTGATTATCTTTCGTTTATAACGAGAAAAGAAACACCTTATGAAGTCATAATTTTTGAAAAGTCAGTATTGTTTCAAATATCTCATGCAGCACTTACTTCTTATTTAAACACAAGTGAAAATGGAGATAAATTTTGGAGGTTTTCTACACAGGTACTTTACATTGATAAGCACTTACAATATATTCAATCCGTAACACACAATCTGCAGAATATATATATGAATCTGCGTATTGTTTTGTAACTATCATCATAAAAGGAACTCCGATATAGTTCAAATTTTACCTTTTTGATGGTACTAATCATAAAAGATAATGAAACATACTGCCTCTTATAGGGCTTGCCTTTACAATATTCCTTTACTTTCTTAGTTTCATTAATATAAATTTTCCAATTTAAACCTAATGAGTCTTGTTGTGCAAATATCTTGTTACTTTGAGTTAAAAATACCAACAAAGCATAAATAAATGCTTTATTTATTGTCATTTCATTATCTGTTAGTTGGTTTCCCAAAAAGTATATATGATTTATAATTCAAACCTGTAAATTTAACCCCTTTATTATCTCCTCCATTTTTTGCCTTCATTAGTCTTTTGACCAACAGAGGAGAAAAAAGTATCACTGATTGTTTTATGAAGTAGGAGCAGTTTTGGGTTTGCTATCTCTGAAAAATAGTAGAAATAATAGCAAAACGCCTACGGTTACCATCACAGGGAATAGCCAAAATGATAGCCAAGCCACGACTCCAGCTTCATCTTTGTAAGCATCAAATACGATTCCTGATACCTTAGAGCCAATAAACATTCCTACACCATAAGTCGCAAAAGTAATTAAACCCTGTGCGGCATTTTTAATTTTTTCTCCTGCTTTTTCTTCAGTATAGATATAACCTGTTACAAAGAAGAAATCATAACAAATTCCATGTAAGATAATACCAAGATAAAGTAGCCAAGCCGAAGTATTGATGTCTCCATAACCAAAACAAAGGAAACGACTAATCCATGCTAACATTGCCAAAATCAAGATGTTTTTCACACCAAGACGTACATAAAGCAGGGGAATAGCAATCATAAATAAGGCTTCTGAA
>JALOMS010000357.1 GCA_025455345.1 Thermoflexibacter sp.
GCCTATGCGTATAGACATTTACTTCTTGGGTATTTTTGTTTTCTGCTTGCTGGTTGTCGCCTGTCCCACAAGCACCGAACAGTAGTGTGATAAAAAATAAAAAAAAGATTTTTGTTATTTTCATGCTCAATTTTAACTTTGATTATTGATTAGATGCGACAAATATAGGGTATTTTCCCAAGAGCTAAATAAAAATATTCGCATTGAGAACAATTTGTAAAGTGTTTGGTTATTTAAAATGTTTAGCTTAGTGAATCTTTTAGCTGAAATTTTTTATTATCAATCTAATTTATTTTATTTTTTTAACTTTGTGCGGCAAGTCAAACCAAACTAATAACAATTCATTGATAATAAATCATTTGAACAGATATTGATATTAGTAACCCATTTTGTAAAATGCAAGATTATTACGGCAACGGAAAACTACTTTTGAGTGGAGAGTATTATGTGTTAGATGGTGCATTGGCATTAGCACTTCCCACCAGTAAAGGTCAACGATTAAGTGTAACTTATTTTCCATCAGACCATAAGGTATTGCACTGGAAAAGTTATGATGACAAAGGAAATCTTTGGTTCGAGGCAAAATTTGATGTGGAAAACTTTGAGTGCCTTGACCGATTTGTTTCTCAAAAATCTATGCTACTCCAGAAAATCCTGCGAAAAGCTCGCAAATTAGCTTCTAATTTCTTGAAAGGGAGAGAGTATGTATTGGTAGAAACTTTTTTAGAGTTTCCTATTGTTTGGGGTTTGGGTAGTAGCTCCACCCTCATTCACAATATCGCTACTTGGGCGGGGATTAGCCCTTTTGAGCTTTTGTTTACTACCGTAGGAGGTTCGGGGTATGACGTAGCCTGCGCTCAAGCCAATAGCCCCATTTTGTATCAAAAAACAGGCAATATGCCTACCACCCAAGTTGTAGAATTTGACCCACCTTTCAAGGCAAATCTTTATTTTATCTATTTGGGGAAAAAACAAAGCTCTCAAGAAGGCATAGAATATTATCGCTCCCTTATCCACCAACAAAAAGAAACCCTCGTGCTTCAACTGACGGAAATCACACAAAAAATGGTCAAAACCCAAAACTTGGACGAGTTTGATGTCTTACTGCGTCAGCATGAAGAACTTATCTCCGAAAGCCTAAAAATGGAACGTGTAAAGAATCTCTATTTTTCTGATTATTGGGGAGAAGTCAAATCGCTTGGGGCTTGGGGGGGAGATTTTATCTTGGCTACAAGCAAAAAATCTTGCGAAGAAACAAAGACTTATTTTAAAGAAAAAGGTTTTGAGGTCGTCATCCCTTATAACGAGATGATAAAAAGTGAGGCTTAGACCCCAATTAATTCCTTGAGATTGTTTAGTTTTGTAAGAATTAAAAAATTCGAATATCTCCAGACGACAAACAAAATGGAAAAAAAATTTACAATTTCTGTTTTTACAGAAAACACCATTGGCTTATTGCACAGAGTAACTACTGTTTTTACCCGCAGAAAAATCAATATTGAAAGTCTGACGGTTTCAGAAACAGAAACGCAGGGAGTCAGCCGATTTACCATAGTAGTCAAAGGCACACCTGATAAAATCAGTCAAGTAGTAAAGCAAATAGAAAAACAAGTAGAAGTCTTAAAGTGCTTTTTTTATGAAGATGAGCAAATTGTTTATCAAGAACTTGCGCTTTACAAAATGCCAACAAAGGCTTTTGCTCATAGTGAAGCCGTCGAAGATATTATTAGAGAAAGCAATGCAAGAGTTTTGGCGATTGAGCCTGAGTTTATTGTCATAGAAAAAACAGGACGCGAACACGAAACCCAAGCCTTGTTTGATAAATTAGAACCTTTTGGAATTTTGAGTTTTGTGCGCTCAGGCAGAGTAGCAATTGCCAAACCAATGAAACGCTTGCAAGTACACTTAGAAGAATTAGAAAGCGTGTCTTTATTCGAGTAAAATTCTGTAATTATAATATTTCTTTTAAATAAAGAGTAAGTCATATACCAACAGGTATGATTTACTCTTTATTTTTTTGTAAGCATGATGAATCGTTGAGCGTTAATTGTAAAATACGCTTTAGCGTTTTTAGGTCATTGTCAAATACTTGTAAACTCTGAAGAGTAAGCTAAAGTATCAACTTTGATTTGTTCGACTGCTTACAATCAAAAAAAGTAATAAGAAAAGAACTTTTAATGTTAATCTAATGTTAATTAATTGTGAACAAAAATAGTTAATATTAACTTTGCGTGAATAAAATTTCTAATTATTACTATCATTTTTTAACATTTTATTAAAATTGAAAAAACTATATGCTTCATTATTATTATTATTCATTTGTGTACATCTAAGTGGACAAAATGTAAATAAAAAAGCTACAATTATTCATTGGGCTGATTGGCAAAATGATTTTACTATTTCTCTGTTGTTAGAAATAGATAGCAGTATGACTCCACAGAGAACTGCTCAAATAAAAGAAAAACTTGCCCAATTATTTGTAAAGGCAGAGGCTTTAAAGGCACAATCTCTTTCTCAAAAAAAGCTATTAGAGAAAGTATTTACCCTTTTGTTTGATGCTTATTTATACAAATATCAATCCTTAGCAAGTTTTCCACAAACCATAGAAAAAAAGGAATTTGGATGCGTAACAGGCACTTTATTGTTTGCACTTACTTTAGAAAAATTAGGTTTCGAGTACGCAATTCACGAAACTAATCTCCATGTTTACCTTACTGTAAAGACTGATGAGGGCGAAATCTTGATAGAAACTACCGATAAACAGTTTGGTTTTGAAAAAAATAGTGTCCTTATTGCTAAGCGCATCGAGTCATATCAAAGAGAATATGAAATAGCTAAGCAAAATGCGAAAACATATATTTCGCTTTTTAAGATTAATAGAAAAATCAGCTTAGTGGAATTGGTTGGTTTACAATACTTTAATGAAGCGGTCAATGCGTATAACCAAAAAAACTACGAGCAGGCGATGAATGCTCTCAAAAAATCTATGCAAATCTACGATGCGGAAAGAGGAGCTGAATTGATGTATCTAATTATAAGCAAGTACCTGCACACCAATCAATTAAGCGAGGCAAAAAAGAGTAAGTTAATAAAATACCAAGACTTCTATTTGCACAAACTTGCCGCTAAAGCACAATAAAATAATATTTTGTTCTAATAAAACTAAATAGCCTTACTAAATAGTAGTAAGGCTGTTTCACAATATTTTTTAATAAGGGTCTCTTAATTTAATAAGGAGCAATAAGAAAGTTAGAACTGATATAGAATTATACGTAGTGTATTAAAAAAAGTTGTATAATTTCAAGAAAAAATTTTACTTTTATAAGATTTTAAACAAATCTTACATTCCTACCTCTCTATTTCATACCCCAATCACTCCGCTTTACCTTCAGAACTGCTTACTTACCACGTGATATTTACCATGACGGGGTGATGGTCTGAAGCAAATCTTCCACCCCAAGATTGAGCAATTGTTGCGTGTTTTTTTATTTTTAATTGATTGGTATTCAAGAAAATATGGTCAATTTCGCTTGCTTCTCTTTCTTTGTTCTCGAAGCCCGTAAAGGTACTAACAGGTCCAAAATGAGGAGTTTCTGATAGTTTGAGCGCGTTCAAAAGACCTTCATTCAAGAGTTGGCAGGGTTCTTCTTGGGGAGTGCTGTTAAAATCTCCTAAAATAATGGCGGGATTATTTTTGGCGATGTCTTTCACCAACTGAATGATGAGTTTGGCACTTTCTGCTCTTGCGGTTTTGCCTATATGGTCAAAATGAGTATTGAAAACATACAATATCTTTCCATTTTTTTTGACTTCGAATTTGGCATAAGTAACTATCCTATTGAGAGCGGCATCCCAGCCTTTGCTTGGGGTATAGGGAGTAGGGCTTAGCCAAAGCGTTTGGGTTTCTAAGAGATTCAATTCGTCCTTTTTGTATAAAATTGGAGAAAATTCACCTGCTTCTTTCCCATCATCTCTTCCCTTGCCCACGTATCCGTACTCAGGTAAGATGGACAAGACATCGCGAATCTGCCCCTCAAGGGCTTCTTGCATTCCGCATATACTTACTTCATAAAACCTCAATATACTACATAGGTTTTCTTTGCGATTATCCCAACGATTCTCACCATCTTTTTCAGTATTGAAGCGAATGTTGTAAGTCATAATATTCATCTCCTGAGCGTAAATAGGATAGGTATATAGGTTAATAAAGATAAAAAAAACGATATTGACAAAAAATAATTTCATAAGATGGATTTTTTTAAGAAAATCATGAAATAAGTAGTTAAGCAAAAAAATGATAAAATTTTACTATTAAACAATTGATAATCAATTATTTGATAATATTTATCAAAAATATAGAAGCATGATATGCAAATAAACAAAACATCAGGAAGCATACCAAGAAAATCAATTCATAATAGATAAATTGGCTATCATAAGATGATTTCAAGAATTGGAAAGTGGCAAAACCCATCAAAACAATCTCAATGAAAAAAAATAATCCAGTGAACCACTTCGCATCTAATAATTTGTGTTTCAAACTCCTCGATAAATGTACTTGATGTTGGTTTGTATTATCCTCATAGTAAAAATCCAAAATAGTCCCATCTGCCAAGTATTCTATGTGCAAGTTGTCCTTGCTATTCATATTCAACACGGGTATACAAAAGTCTTGCTCTCCGATGTATTCTGGAGAAAAAAAAGGCTTTTCCAATAACTGATTCATTAGCAAGAAATTGTCATTGTCTATGATAATCCTGTAAACAGAGTTTAAATTATCTGTGGGGAAAAAAGTGCCACTTTTCTGTTTGGGAATATTTCTTATCTTGTTTTTGATGGGGTCTATTGTGGGAGAAACTATGGGTTTGGTTGTAAAAAAAAGTGTATAGGCATGGACATTTTGTTTGCCGATTGTTCTTAAGCAATAAGACACTTGTTGGAAAAAAGCCCTCATAACATAGTATTCTGTAAAATTTTTGAACTTATTTGCTTTGATATAGAAGATGGTAGATTTGTAAAGCAAGAAACTTGCTGTCAGGAAAAAGATGACATTTAGATTTTGCCCACTTTGCATGGCAGAAACTATCATAAATATCATATACAAAGTAGCAGAAGAAAAAAATAATCCTTTAATCGTATTGTACCGAATTGCTACTATTATTTCAGGGAATATTTCTTCTGGTTTTTGATGGTGTGTTTGAGACCTGCTTTTAAGTGTTTTCATGTTTAAGTTGTGTTTGTCAATCCAATCTGAATCTTGTCGCAATCTGTAAGGAATAGTCTATGAATTGGGCTAAAGACTTGTCGTACAGTACATTTCCTAAAGAATTTCCATTTTCATCTACATTTTTGTCTGTGTCATGAGATTCATATACTTTGGGAGAAACGATAGCATATTTGTTGGTAAAACTGATGATTTTGTTGAATAGGGTCATCATCTGTATCGCTGGGAGTCGCCCGCCTCGCCCAGAGGAAACGCCGCAAAATGCAAAGATTTTATTATCAAACAAATGAGAAAACTCTTTTGTTCCTA
>JALOMS010000358.1 GCA_025455345.1 Thermoflexibacter sp.
ACTCTTTTGATGATAAATTGAAAGACATACCAGTCAAGGATAGAACTATTGTGGCTACGGAAATTATCAGGGAAGTAAATGAGCATGTTACCATAGTTTTTAATGATACGGCAGGAGATAATATTGATACTCAATACAAAACAAAAAGGCATGAGCAATTGGTAAAAACTTTCAGTGATAAAAGCTATGTGGGTATTATCAATTTGGTGGCGTATGGCTACCATGAAAATCCTTATGAACCAAAAAGTGCTGTTTTTGATAGTGATGATATTTTGAAAGTTGATTTTTTGGAGAAAAAAAGGGCTTATGAAATAGCGCATTTGGACGAATGGTTGCCTTATCTGCAAATGTCAAAGGCAAAATTTGTGATTACGCTCATGAACAAGGCAGATATGTGGGCAAATAGAACCTTAGAAGTTCATGATTACTATAAAGAAGGCGAATATGCTCAAAAGTTTGAAAAACAACGATTTTTGCAACCACACTATATTTTGCCTTATTGTGCTTTGTTGGAACTCTTTTATGGGGTATTTAATTCTGGAGTCTATGGAATTTCGCAACAAAAAATACATAAAAATGGCTTTATTGCTTATTTATCTCAACTTTTAAAGTAAAAAAATGATGGAAGTGAAAGGGAAAATAGCATCAGAACACTTACTTCAATTTAAAAAAGAATTATTGAATCTGATTAATGAACTTAATTTGGATAAGTTTTTTCAAAGAGTAGAAAGTAGTCAATTGGAGTACTCAAAAGGTCTGTATCAGCTACTTAAAAAAGAGTTTATACATGGTAATATTTATGATAATATGAGGGTTGATTATTTTGACCGTCTAAGAGCTTTTGTCGAAGATTTAGAATTAGGCAAAAGAAAAGAAGATAACCATACATTGGAAAGTGTTACTATTGACAAAGAGTTTGTATTAGGTGCAAAAAAATTAAAATCTATTGTTAATCAACTACAATTTGTAAAATATACTATTTATGTACTAAACATATTAAATTCATTGGTTTGGATAATTTATTTTGTATTATATGACAATAAACAAATCTATTTATTTACTACTATTGCACTTATATGTCTGCTTACAACATTAGGATTTGAGCTTATCAAAGTTTTTTTATTTAAAAATGGTGAAAAAAATTATCAGTATTTAATAGCACAAATTGCTTATTTTCAAAGTATTCCAGAATTAAGTGGTGATATTAGTATTAGCATTGCACAAAATAGTATTGTCAAGTTTGCAAACATAGAGAAGTCTAATTTTTCTTTTATATATTATGCTTATTTAAGTTCCTTAATGCTACTTTTTGCTTTAGCAATTGTTATTTCTTTTTTCAATAACATTAGGAAAGAAGACTCAAAACAACAACAGTTAGTTCCCAAAACCTACCTTTACAGCCCTTCCTTTGATAGCCTCTTACAAAATGACAAGAGAGTGTATCAGTACGTGGATAGTTTGATACAAAAGCATAAAAAGTAGTGTTTGCCACTTTATATCTTAATATCATATAATCAAATCAAAACCAAACTGTTATACTACTGATAATCATTTGACTATTACGTGTAGGATTGCCTTCCGCATTTTTATAAACGTCTTTACTTGATAATAAGCTACGACTTTCTAAGCGCAACAAAATATTTTTCTCTTTTCTTTTCTTAGATAGTCAATTCTTTGAGTGCTAACCAAGACATCAAACCTGCTCCTATCTCCAAGGCAGATTCATCTATGTCAAAAGTAGGAGTATGTACGCCAGAAACGATGCCTTTTGCCTCATTACGCGTACCTAATCTATAAAAACACGCATCTATCTGTTGGGAATAAAAAGCAAAATCTTCTCCTGCCATCCATAAATCCAAGTCAATGATATTTTCCTTGCCCATAAATTCAGCCGCCGCCGCCTTCATTCGCTTCGTGAGCATAGGTTCATTGACTAAAAAAGGATAACCTTTCAATATATTAAACTCACAGCTACCGCCCATGCTCTCTGCTATTCCTTCTGCTAATTTTTTCATTCTTGACAAGGCTATACCCCGCCATTCTTCATTCATGGTGCGGAAAGTACCTTCCATAGTTACTTCATTAGGAATTACATTGGTAGCTCCATTCCCTATTATTTTTCCGATAGATAAAACCGCAGGTAGTTTTGGTGTAAAATTACGGCTAATGACTTGTTGTAGAGCTACTACGATATGAGATGCTATCAAAATAGGGTCTATCAACATTTCGGGCATTGCGGCATGACCGCCCTTGCCTTTGACAGTAATAAAAAGTTCGTCTGTACTTGCCATATACATTCCTTCTCTAAATCCTATTTTGCCCACGGGAACTAAGGGCGCAACGTGCTGTCCTATAATACTTTGTGGCGTTGGATTTTCTAAGACTCCTTCCTTAATCATAATAGAAGCTCCCCCAGGAGCCTTCTCTTCGGCAGGCTGGAAGATAAGTTTGATAGTTCCTTCAAAATGGTCTTTGAGTTGGGAGAGTATGTGTGCTGTTCCCAGCAGAGAAGCAGTATGAGCATCATGCCCGCAGGCGTGCATGACTCCTTGATTTTGAGATTTATAAGGAATATCATTGGCTTCTGTAATAGGGAGCGCATCCATATCTGCTCTCAATGCTACTACCTTGCTGTTAGGGTTTTTTCCTTCAATCAGTGCAACTAAGCCTGTATTTGCCAAAGGTTGGGCAGACAAGCCTAATTTTTTCAACTGTTCAGCAACAAATTTTGCTGTATTGTATTCGTGAAAGGAAAGCTCTGGGTAAGTATGCAAATGACGGCGGTAAGCAATGATGTCATTTGCATATTCTTTTGCCAAACTTTTTATACTATCTATCATTTTCTATTTCTATTTTTTTGATTATCTATTGATTACCCATTCGCCGCTCGCTACCCATTGCACTTTCCCTCCTACTTTGAGTAGGTACTCTCCTTGCTCATTGAGATTACCGTGTAGGTATAGTCTTGATGGTCTATGAATTTCATAACCTTGCTCCACGGAGATATTGAGATGCTTAGCATTAAAGAAATTATTTTTCAATAAATAGGCAAGTAAGCACGAGTTCGCACTACCCGTAGCAGGGTCTTCTCTTACCATGCCATTTTCAGGAAGAATCATTCGCGCATTGATTTGATTTTCTGCGGAGTATGTTTCTTTTGAAAATATAAAAAGCATGGTATGAATCCCAGAAGGGCTATTGGTTTTGTGCAATTGATTTTTAAGCAAAAATTGCTCATAACCTTCTAAGTCTATTTTTACCTTTTTTACAGCTTTCAGACTCTTAAGCGGCACCATCATAAAACTGATGCCAGTAGAAACCGTTTCTATGGGGTAAGTATCTTCTATGTCTTCGGGCGTAATGCCAAGCAAATAAGCCAAATCATGTTTATTATAATTGCCACTGAATGAAGGAGATTTGGCAGTAAGCCATACAATTTCAGCACCTTTTGCATCTTTTACAAAATCGACAGGAATAGAGCCAACTTTGAGGTCTAAACGCAAAGATGAAGCATTGCCATTCATCAATACCTGATTAATTACAGATGCTGTCCCCAAAGTAGGATGCCCCGCAAAAGGCATTTCGTATTCAGGTGTAAATATTTTGACTTTGAACCCATGAGCAGAAGGAACATCTCCAATCACAAAAGTGCTTTCTTGGAAATTAATTTCTTGTGTAAGCGTTTGCATCTCTTCTTGGCTCAGCGTTTCTGCTTTAAAAAATACAGCTAATTGGTTGCCTTGATATTGGCTTTCAGCAAAAACATCTACAATATAAAAAGGTATTTTCTTCATAATCAAATGACTATATAGGGACATATCTAATAAGTACAAAAATAGTTTAAAAACGCTTATTTATTGAAACATATTGGCGCAAATATTTGAAAGCACGAAAGAGTATGTTAATTTTGGTACAAAAGCACAACATATATGAAAATACTTACCGCCGAACAAATCCGAAAAGCCGACCAATATACAATTCAGCATGAGCCTATCTCGTCAATAAACCTCATGGAAAGAGCCGCTACCCAATGTGTTAGATGGCTAATGCACAACTCATACTCTCCTTTGGTAGCTCTTTCAGAAGATACTCGCGCCAGTCAAGTCATTAAAATTTTTGCGGGTACGGGCAATAATGGTGGCGATGGTTTGGTCATTGGGCGGCAATTACTTTTGGCAGGATTTACTAAGGTGCAAGTATTTATAGTCAGTTATTCTGAAAAGTTTTCTGAAGATTGTCAGGCAAATATAGACCTTTTTACGAAGGCTTCTCATGCAGTTACTGACAAAGCAGAAGATAACTCGCTCATTTATATACATGAGGAAAAAAACTTGCCTCATATTCAATCTTCTGATATTGTGATAGATGCGATTTTTGGCTCTGGGCTAAACAAACCTATCAGTGGATTTACTGCCCGACTTATTGAACAAATCAATTTGAGTAAAGCAGTAGTCATTGCAATAGATATTCCTTCTGGATTATTTGCTGAAAACAATGAAGATATTGATAATAAGACTGTTATTATAGCGAATCACACCTTGACTTTCGAGGTTTTTAAGCTCGCTTTCTTATACGACCAAAATTACACTTTTACAGGAAGGATACATTTATTAAAGATAGGCTTAGATGGCTCTTTTTTGAACCAACTAACATCTAATCAATTCATTATTACCAAAGAAAGTATAAATTTTTTTTTTAAGAAACGACATAAAATAGCACATAAGGGAAATTTTGGGCATGCTTTGTTGGTAGTAGGGAGCGAAGGCAAAGTAGGAGCTGGCGTATTAGCCGCAAAAGCTTGTATGCGCGCTGGCGTAGGATTGCTTAGCGTACATACGCCCAAATGTGGGTACGCTATCCTACAAACTACAATCCCCGAAGCCATGACTTTAGTAGATAAAAAGAAAAAATATATTAGTCAGGTATTCAAGGATATAGGAGAATATGAAAAATATACAAGCGTAGGCATAGGATGTGGCATAGGCAAGAATCCTAAAACGGCACAAGCCCTTTACGAAATACTTAAGTTAAGTTCCAAACCAATGGTCATAGATGCAGACGCGCTCAATATTCTTTCTGAAAATCCTACATGGTGGGAGATAGTTCCTAAGCATAGTATTCTTACTCCTCACCCCAAAGAGTTTGAAAGGCTATTTGGCAGGACGACCAATCCTTATTTGCGCCACCAACTCCAGTTAGCAATGTCAGTACAAAGACAAGTTTTCATAATTCTCAAGGGGGCAACGACCTGCATTACTACCCCCGAAGGAAACACCTATTTTAATATCACAGGTAATGCTGGTATGGCTACTGGTGGAAGCGGCGATGTGCTAACGGGTATTTTAACTTCCTTATTGGCACAAGGATATAGCGGGGAGAAAACTTGTCGCTTAGGCGTTTTTCTGCATGGCACAGCAGGGAATATAGCCGCAAAAAAATATTCGCAAGAGGCTATGATAGCAGGGGATATTATCGAGTGTTTGGGAAAGGCGATGAAGAAGATTGCTAAAGATAACAAATCCTACTGATT
>JALOMS010000359.1 GCA_025455345.1 Thermoflexibacter sp.
CTCGTGCGTGCCTACGATTCCGCTTGTAAAGAATTGGAATACAACCGTTTAAAAAACTTGACTTCGTATCGCGAACTGAAACATCAGGTCAGCAAAAAGCGCAATGTGTGGGCTTTGCGAAAACTCATTGCTCATCACCAAACCGAAATTTTCAAACTCGTCCCTTGTTGGCTCTGCTCGCCCGAAACAGTCTCTGCGATTTTTTCTATGGAATTCCAACTCTTTGATTTAGTGATATTTGACGAAGCCTCCCAATGCTTTGCAGAAAAAGGAATCCCTGCGATTTATCGGGGAAAACAAGTTGTGATTGTGGGAGATGACAAGCAGTTAGCACCCAACGACCTCTACCAAATTCGCTGGGAAGAGGACTTAGACGAGGATGACAACAGTGTGGCTTTGGAAACGGAATCACTCTTAGATTTGGGGAAACAGTTTTTACCAATTACTTCTCTTACAGGACATTATCGCAGTAAGTCTTTGGATTTGATAGATTTTTCTAATCAATACTTTTACAATGGAAAGTTAAAACTGTTGCCTGATTATGATGATTTTATTAAAAATGAACCTGCGGTTTCCTATATCAAAGTAGAGGGCGTTTGGGAGAAAAATACAAATTTGATAGAAGCGCAAGAGGTGGTAAAAGTTATCAAACAATTCTTGGAAAAAGACAAAATAGACATTGGCGTGATTACGTTTAACTATAAGCAACAACTCCTGATTCAAGACCTCTTGGACGAGGAAAAAATTGCCTTGCCACCTTCACTTTTCATCAAAAACATAGAAAACGTACAAGGGGACGAAAGGGACGTGATTATTTTCTCGACGACGTATGCGCCTGACGTGCGCGGTCGCTTGCGAATGCAGTTTGGTAGCCTGAACTTAGTCGGTGGCGAAAATCGCATGAATGTAGCAGTTACGCGAGCGCGTGAAAAAATAGTGGTGGTCAGCAGTATTTTCCCACATCAGTTGCAGGTAGAAGACTTGGCAAATGAAGGCGCAAAAGTGCTGAAAAAATACTTAGAATATGCCTTAGAAGTGTCAGAAGGGAAGTACAAACCCTCTTTGCCCAAGCCAAGCAAGCAAAATTTAGAGTGGTATTTGAAGGAAAAATTGTTGTCAGATAGGTTGTCTGTGCAGACACAGACAACAGCGGCGGTGCGAACAGATATTCCTTTTGCAGATTTGGCAGTGGAAGCAGTTGGTAATCAAATTTTGTCAAAGTTAAAGTTGATTTTAACAGACGATAACTTGTACTTTGAGGCACTTTCCGTTTTGGAAAGCCACGTATATTTGCCAGCTTTGTTGCGGAAAAAAGGTTGGTCTTTCCAAAGAATGTATAGCAGGAATTGGTGGAATAATTTGCTGATGTAGAAAGAAGTTTTGCATGAATAGATAAATCTAAACGACTATTAATACGTTTTGAACGAAAACAAAACTTGTTTCTTAGATTTGCACTTTTAGCATATTCTTTGGTCAATCTTATATACTTTTCCAATACTCAATTTCACAACAAGTTCCTCCTTATGAAAAACTTTGTCAGACACCTCAAAGGTGTCAGACAAATGAGTAAAACCATTTTTGATTGGGCATATCTCTATTTAAACATTTCTTCTACTGAAATACTAAAATCTGTAATCGCAATGGAAGAAAGCAAACCTTGCTTTAACTTTACTTGGAGGAAATAAGTATCATTCTGTAAGACGTACTGCTCTATGGTTTCGTTTTCTACATCTACTATCCAATATTCGCTTACTTTGTGGAGTGCATAGTCGCGAAATTTAATGCCCCTATCTCGGTCTTCTGTGCTGTCAGAGAGGATTTCTACTACAAAATCTGGTGGGGGGAATACGCTTTGTTTCTGCTCAAAAAATTGTGCTTTCTCCTTGCTCCAAAAGCAAATATCTGGCTCATAGTCATTGCGGGTGAGGCGAATCATTACCTTTTCAACGCCTACTTTTCCTAATTCTTTGTCTTTTACATAAGGCAACAAGACAGCAAGTAGATTAGAACTTGCCATCCAATGCCGACCATAAACGGGCGAGTGATAAATGATTTCACCATTGATGAACTCCGCTTTTTTATTCTCGTCTATGTTTGCCCAAAATTCGTGTCGCTTGTGCTGTTCCTTGCGCCACCTCTCCTCCAACTCCTCAATGAGCGTCTTCAAATCAGGTTCATTTTTTACCTCTTCCCAAAATTTTGTTCTTGTCATTGGCATTGCGTTAATAAACAAAGTTACTAAATTTTAAGAAAAAACAAATGAGGATTCTGTGCTTACTTTTAGCAAAGTTTTTTTCTTGTGTTCCCTTGTGGTTTTGTGATTCCTAAATCTATTCCCCTTTTTCCAAGCGTTCTAATTTCTGTACCACCATGGTCATTGCCTTTTGCATATCAGTAAAGGCGGATTTGAGTAGCTCTATTTCGGTAGGATTTTTATCGTAAACATTAACATTTTGATTGTGC
The DNA here is from genome assembly GCA_025455345.1 of Thermoflexibacter sp. Lineage (GTDB taxonomy): Bacteria > Bacteroidota > Bacteroidia > Cytophagales > Thermoflexibacteraceae > Thermoflexibacter. The sequence continues at coordinate 2,464 of JALOMS010000359.1, forward strand.
ATATTAAAATTTCCATTGCAATTTACTAACAAACCACCATTCTCTACATTTATCAAATCATTCATCTCCATTTCTAACTTTTTGGCAATTTCTGCGATTCTTGACACACTGATATTTAATTTTGCAAAAATATGTTTTTGATAATTTAACAAACTTAAATGAATTACTATGGAAAATACCACCAATGAAACACCAATGTCCAATGAGCAAAAAGCAAATATTGGAAAAAAAATTGTTTGGGAAAGCGATTTAAAAACAGCAGAAGGGAATATAAAAAAGGCAAAATATACTTTACTTGGTATAGGAATCTTATATTTAGTATTTACAATTCTTGCCTTCTTATCATCTAACATTATGGGAGGCATTTTTGCAGTGATTGTTGGTGGGCTTCTTATTTTTCTTAGTTTTAGAGTAGATAAAGCACCCAAAATTAGTATTGCAATTGGATTGGCAATCATAGTCTTTTTTTACATTTTAGATTTAATTCTTGACCCATCAAGCATTACTCGTGGTTTGATAATAAAAGTAATGGTAGTTTTGGCATTAACCTATGGATTAGTTGGGGCAATTAATGCAGAAAAAATTAAAAAGAAATACGCAGAATTAGAGTAGAGCTTTCAAAGCCCCACACCATACCTTCTCAAAAGCATTAGTGTGGGGCTTTTCTTATGTTTCTTATAATTGCAAAAACTCATCTGTTAGGAAAATGAATGATGGGAACTTAAAGGGAAGAATTACACTTATAGAAGTTAAAAACACATAAATTACTATGACAAACCTAAGTATTCAAGTAGAAGATAATTTTTTCACTCGCATAGAAAGTAGGGCAAAAGAGTTGAAAATAAATACAGATGAATTGATTATCAAGGCTTTGGAGCATTTTTTATATGTGGAAAAACTCCATTTATTGCGCCAAAAGTTAGAAATTTATGCACAAATCAATGACTTTTCTTCGGAAGAGGATTTTTATAATCAAATCTCATAGTGAAAATCGTTTTAGATACCAATGTATTGCTCTCCGCTATTGTTTTTGGAGGAGTAGCAAGCAAAATATATGAATTTTGCATACTATATGCACATTTATTTACTTCCAATTTTATCCTTCAAGAAGTAGAAGAAAAACTAAGAGGAAAGCTAAAAATCCCAGATGAATATCTCGCAGAGGCTCTTGCATTGCTCAAAGAGAAAAATGAAATCATAGAACCAAACACACCTAAACCAGTTATTTGTCGGGATATTGATGATAATAATATTCTGCAATTAGCTGAAAGTGTGCAAGCTAATTATATCATTACAGGAGATAAAGACCTTTTGGTGTTAGAAAAGTATATGGGAACTGAAATAGTTTCCCCTAAGCAATTTGCTGAAAAGTATATGACAATCATTTAGAATCTCTCTTAAAAAACCAACAGCAAACCTTTCTCTTGAAAAGTTTGCTGTTAAATCTTGTGTCCTTATGGTTAAAAAAACTACTCCACCACCAACTCCACTTCTTTATTTTCCCCACTGACGACTTTCCTCCCCCCAAACCACTTCTCCAACTTCTCCTTCACCAAGTCCACCACATAGTACATAATCGGCACAAGCACAATGGTTAAGAACATAGAACTGAGCAAACCGCCTATCAGTACCCACGCCAAGCCGTTTTTCCACTCTGCACCTGCGCCTTTGGCAATCGCTATCGGAATCATGCCGAAGACCATTGCCACCGTAGTCATCAAGATAGGACGCATACGTTCTTTTACAGATTCTAAGAGGGCTTCGTAAGTTTTCATGCCCTTCTCTTTCAGGTGATTGGTAAAGTCCACAATCAAAATCGCATTTTTCATCACCAAACCCAAGAGCATAATCACGCCCAAACCTGCAAAAATACTGAAATTGGACATGGACAGGTTCAGAGCTAAGAGTGCGCCAATCATTGCCACAGGAATCGAAAACAGCACCACCAAAGGATAAATAAAGTTGTCATAAAGTGCCACCATAATTAGATAAACCAGCACCAAAGAAGCAAGCAAGGCAACGCCCATTGCTCCAAAAGAATCCTGTTGTCTTTTGATGTCGCCACCCCATTTGAGGTCTATGCCCGCAGGTAGAGGCGTTTCTTTGAGCTGTTTTTCAATGTTTTGTGCTACTGTGCCAGACCCCAAGCCCAAGTTGTACGAAGTTACTGTAACTGACCCTCTGCGGTCTTTGCGCTCCAATACGGACGGTGCAGTGCTTTGCGTAATGCTTGCAAATTGAGAAAGTTTCACCAATTGCCCTTGTGCGTTTAGGAAAGCAATGTCTTTTACCTCTTGCGGATTTTTGCGGTCAAAAGCGTCCAACATCACCCTGATTTTGTAGTCGTTACCCATTTCGCTGTACTTAGAATCGTCATTGCCCGCAAGTGAGTTTTGAAGCGTGGTGCCTACGGTAGCGATATTTAAGCCCAACTGCGCCATTTTTTCCCTGTCCAACTCTATGCGAAGTTCGGGATTGCCCGCTTGTACGGAAATCTGCACGTCATTTGCCCCAGGGGTATTTTCTACCAAGTTTTTGAGTTTGTTCCCTGTCTTGATGACGTCTTCATAATTTTCTCCACTCAAAATAATCTCGATAGGTGCCTGCCCTGCATTTACCAAACCTATGACCGAAGAAGAAATGTCCACGCTTGCAAATTTTTCTGCTAACTCCTTGCGTACCTGAATCATGTATTTTTCAGAACTTTCCCTTTGAATTTTGGTCGTAGGCAAAAGTTGTACGGTAATTTCTGCCCTATTCTCCGCACCTAAGCCTGTGGCAAATGCCCCTGTGGACGAACCTGCTACGTTAGAAAATACATAATCTACTTCTGGTTTTTTCAAAATCAAATCTTCTATTTGTTTGGTAATCAAGTTATTGCGTTTTAAAGAAGTATTTTTGTCATATTCCAAACGGAGTACAAACTTTCCTTGGTCGCCTTGCGCTACCAATTCCTGTCCTAAAATGCCCAACTTCATCACTTGCCCAATGCCTACAAAGAGCAAAATAATCACGCCTATGGCTATCAACTTGTGGTTCAACGCCCAACGCACCAATTTT
>JALOMS010000360.1 GCA_025455345.1 Thermoflexibacter sp.
TTTGCTTTATTATATTCGCTATCTTCGCACTACCCCCGAAACAATTACAATGGTAGAAGTAGATTTGATAAAATTGGATTATAGCCGTATCAGAGAAGAAACAGACAAGACTATTGCCAATGCGAGGGCTTCTGGCTTAAACAAGCCTAACTAATCATAAACAAAACTTTTGACTTAAATGGTATGATTATCTACGGTACAGCAATGAATAGGAGGTAAGAAGAATGGACAAGCAAGCAATAGAAGAAATCAAAAGCTATCAAACATTTCTTGCAACTCTAAGGTTGAGTCCTACCCTTGCTCATACTAAGACAATAGAAATGGATTTGAAAGGGAGGCTTAACCCCACTAACTTACTTCATAGTCTTTTCTTTGAGCAAAAGGAATGGCTTGGGTTTCAGGATTTTTACCAAAGATATATCATTGAGAACGAGCATCTTCTAAGAGCTAATTTTCCTGAAATTGATTGGGAAATCTTAAAAAAAGGATTGGAAGCAAGACTTTATCGCACTCAATTTGGATTGCTTACAGAATACCATGCTTATTTTGCTTGTAAATGTATTTTTGGGAGTTCAAGCGTAATGAGAGATAAGGAATTGGACAAGGTCGGGGTTGATTTCCAACTGTCTTACCAAGGAGAAGTATATAATATTCATATTTTTGTGGACACTCAAAGGGCATGGGCATTTAGGAAATTCAAGACAGAAAACAAGTCCGTAGAGAAAGTTAAAGGCATTCATGTTAATCTGCCCTATTCTTTCAAAAACAATCGCTTCAATTCATTAAAATTCCTCCCCAATGGATTTGGTATTTATACTTCTCATTATTTATACTATTTCAAAAACGAACTCGATAAAGGTAATATTAAAAACAACAATATTATAGCAACTACTTTGCATGGCTTTGTATATTTGCCATCAAATATGGCTAATTAGCAACAAAGTATCGTATGCAAATAACTAATTTACAGATATATAACAAATCTTCGTATGGACTATCCGAACTCTCAGATAACTCAATAGATGCCTTAGTAACCGACCCTCCATACGGTATTTCTTTTCAGGGCAGTTATTGGGACAAAGATTTGCCTGACAAACAGATTTGGACTGATAGCTTGCGAGTATTGAAACATGGTGGGTTTGGTTTGGTATTTTCATCTATTCGCCTGATGCACAGACTAATGGTAAGCATAGAAGATTGTGGCTTTATCATAAAAGATATTCTTTTTTGGGCATATTTGAATGGTATGCCCAAGAGTAGAGATATTGCCTTGGACATAGACAGGCAATTGGGAGTAGAAAGCAAAATAATTGGTCAATATGCTTATGTACAAGGCTATAAGAAAGGTGGGGCAGAAGACTATTATGCTAAAGAAGGTAAGAATAAATACGAGCCTGTTTCTGAGATTGGCTTAAAATACAAAGGAGCGGGTCTGGGGATAAAGCCTGCTTATGAGCCTATCATTTTGATTCAGAAGCCTTTGGCTAAAGGTCTAAATGTGGCACAGAACATTATTAAGTACGGTACGGGAGCTTTGAACTTAGAAGAAACGCGCATCCCTTACGAAGAAGGAGAAGGCAAAGTAGGGCATAATCCGCATGCTCTTGGTAGAGTTACTGCGAATATTGTACGAACAGAGGCTTTGGAAGATGGATATGATAAGTTTTTTCTTGTACCCAAAGTGCGCCAACACGCAGAAGATTTTAATCACCACCCTACAAAAAAGCCTATTCACTTGATGAGCCATTTGGTAAAATTAGTGAGTTTCGAGGGGCAGATAGTATTAGACCCATTTATGGGGAGTGGAAGTACAGGAGTTTCTTGTATAGAAAACAAACGCCAATTTGTTGGCTATGAATTGGATAAATCTTATTTTGAGATTGCTACCCAAAGATTGCAGATAGCCAAGCATCAGTTATTTGACTAATTCTATAATTTCTCCTAAAGAGCCTCTAAGTACGATGGCTTCAGGCTCTGTTTGATGCCTAATCGGCAATCCTATTTCGCTGATTAAAGGGAAGTTAGCTTCTATGGACTTCTTTTTTACCAATTGGATATCAGAAGTTTGCCAAGTAGCACAGGCTAAGCCTGTCAAAGAAAAATGACAAGGAAAGTTTTTAAAAGTATAAAGAGGGTTGTATTTGCCATAAACGTGTTGCTCTAATCCTATCCTTTCCTTGCCGTAACCCATCAGACACATATCGAACCCCATACCTGCAATACCACCCATAATAATAGGGACTTCTGCTTGATGAAGAGGCAAATCATTGACAGGGCTGATGCCTAATAGCTCTGTCCAGAAAGCCTGCATTGCATTGCGGTCTTGCATAGAAATCACCACATTTGCAGGAACATTTACGCCTTGTATTGCCTTGTCTTTGAGCAGAGATATTCCTCCTAATCGCCTAACTATTTCAGTTACAAATATTTGTTCTCCAGAAGGCGCAAAGAATGCTACACTTTTCATCTCTACCTCTCCTAAGGGTTCTTCTCCTTTGGCAGAAAACTGGAGTGGCTGAGAAATTGCCCCAAAACGCATAGAAAGCATTTTCCTATAAAAACTCATTACATCTGGTGTTCCCGCCTCAAGTACGCACATTCCCGTATCCCAAGGATTTGCATTGAGCCTATTGGGTAGCGCAAGTCTATCTTTTAGTTCTATTAGACGTACAATAGCTCCTTCTTTATACCCTAAAAGAGCATACTTACCTAACTTTTTCCCAAATGCTTTTTTTTGAGAAGGAGTAAGTTCTCCTTCTGTAAGCAGAGAATAAGCAAGTCCGTCAGTGTAAAATCTTAGACTTTGATTCCAAGAGTTTGTAATAATAGTAACTGCTTGTAAAGGGCTGGAAATAAGTGATATTGGCATGATAAAACTATAAAAAATGAATAAAAAAACACCCATCTATTTTAACACATAGACAGGTGAATTGTTTAGATAGATACGATATGTAATCTAAAATTGGATTACTTAAGCAATATTTTGTGAAGCACACGCTTCATGCTGGCAATAACGAAGATTAAAAAAATGTATAATTACCAAGCATACAGAAGCAAAAATGATAATATATTCGAATACTTCTGCATAACTTTCTAAGATAATAGAAGTCGTAAGCAGGATAAAACTTGCCCATAATGCCCACCTAATAATTGGTGAGATTGTAGTTTTAGCGGCTTGATAAACAGCATAAAAGCTAATCACCAAGAAAATATAATCCCATTTGAAAATGCCTTCTACATCATGCTCAAAATTCACTGCTCTCCACGCAAATACAATAGGAAGTAATACACAATGTATTAGGCATAGACCTGCGCTAAGCATACCCAAATAATCTGCCTTAAAATTTTTTTCTTTGTGCGTATTCATTAACTTCAGATTTTGCTATAATGTTGCAAATATAAATTAAAAAAAGTATTTGCAATGGTGTTGCAAAAAATATTTTTATTATTTCACATTCCCAATCAAATCCCTTACTTCTTTTACCATCTTTTCGGCTTCTTCATACTCGATAAGTATGGCTTTGGATAAAATGGCATCTGCATATTTATTGGTAATTGCTTGGGCATTCTTAATGGTTTCTAAGATAAGTGGGTGTTTATCAGACAATAAGGATTGATTAATTTCCATAATATCTTCTTTAAAAAGTAAATTGAAGGGCAAAATATAGTATTGTTTATTTTCAGAATCTCCTGTTAGGTAAAGCAATACAGGAATCTGACTACCAGAGGAAGCGATTTTTGCATATTCTTTTCTCGCCTTATGCAGGCTTTCTTGAGGATGGTCAAAGCCACCAAATAAAATAGCTATCTTTTCTTTGTATCCTCTATTATTTCTTTGATTATCAATTCTATTGTCTAAGTCTGATAGCATTTTCCAAAGGTTGTGCGTATTTTTTCCCGTTTCTAAGCGAGCCTGCAAGGAAGTACGTATAAGGTAAGAAATGGTCTGAGTGGGATTTAGCCCAATTTCCGCGAACTGTTTAAATACCAATGAGGTAGGAGACATTCCCGGTATAGTATTGGGGTCATGCAAGAATATCTTACTGTCTGCTGTTAAAAAGCCATCTATGCGCGTACAAACTTTGAATTGTAATTGCTTAAATACCTGACAGCATTTGGCTTGTACCTCTAACAATTCGTCTAAAGTTGCTTCCATAGGCAATCGTTTTCTGCTACCACCAGCTTGATATTTAGAGTTAAAATCAAAGGTTTCCCCTACGATGATTTCTGTGGGAGGTAGTGCTATGGGGTTTCCATTTTCATCTTGGATTACGCCACAAGAAAACTCTTTCCCTTTGATATAGTTCTCCAGAAGCACTTGTGATTCACTTTCCGTAGAGATTAGGAATATCTCCTCGTCCCCAAAGCGGAAATGAAAATCTAATCTTTCTTTAACTTCTTGAGGGTGATTACAAATATGCCCATTGAGTTCGTCGCTCACGCTTTCGCTCAAGGACAAAACTACGGGCATTCCCAAACCCTCATTCACATTGGTTAGTTTTTGTAAATATTGGATTTTGGCTCTCTCGTCTAATCTTATCCAATCTTTTTTAGTGATTGATTGAATAAAAAAGCACTGATTTACAGCTTTTACAAAAGATTGGAAATCATTTTCTTTGACAATATTTACTCCAATAGATGAGCCTTGATGAGGAGCTTTGATGACTAAGGGCAGTCCAATTTCTTCTATGAGCTTTTGGAAAAGTATAAGTTTATCAGTTTTTTGCCAATGTTTGCGCGTAAGAGTATGACTAATTTTCCCTTGTCGTAAGGCAAGTTCCATGAGTTGATTTTGGGCGATTTTGTCTATGCCAATGGACGAACCCATGAGTCCAGAGTTTGTATAAGGAATGCCATACCATTCTAACAATCCTTGGATAGCTCCATCTTCTAATTGGGGACCGTGCATAGCGATAAAAACCATATCAAAATAATTTTTGAAATCTTGAGGTTCTATACGCTTACCAATGGCGGCAATCATCTCATTGATTTCCAGTCCTTCAGTATTCACAAGAGACTCTACATATACGCTATACGTCTTATCACTAATCATGGCTGGGGGTGGAAAAAACTCTCGGATTGAGTTTTTATAAAGCAATTGATTATCAATCAATATAAAATTTCCTAAACTATCTACAAATACAGGAATAGGAACAAAAAGTTCTTTGTCTATATGCTCAAAAACGGTTTTACCACCAGCAAAAGAAATTTCACGCTCACGGGGTTGTCCACCAAAGAAGATGCCTATTTTCATGATTAGTATAATTTTAAAAAATGTATTATTAAGGTTATGCGAAGTATAATAATACAACTTTGAGCAATTTTAAGTAAAAGTTCTCTGACAATAAATTTTCAAAGAATAATTTTTAACATCAATAAAAAATAAGAGAAGTATCTAATCTCTTGCTCATATTGTTTTATAAGAAGGAAAATATGTTCTGAACTCTGTGCCTTGATTGGGAATGCTATCAACTGATATAGAGCCTTGTAGCTTTTCAATAATAAGATTAACGAT
>JALOMS010000361.1 GCA_025455345.1 Thermoflexibacter sp.
TTACTTATTTTTGTAGGCACGAGAAAGCTAATTTACAGATGAATTTTGATGAAACTATAGCATATTTGTATGCAAAACTTCCTATGTTCCAACGAATTGGCGAGAAGGCATACAAGAAAGACCTGCATAATACGCTTGCACTTTGTGATTATTTAGGAAATCCTCATCTTCGCTTGCAGGCTATTCATATTGCTGGTACAAATGGGAAAGGGAGTTCTTCGCACCTGATAGCGGCAATACTCCAAAGTGCAGGATACAAAACGGGGCTTTATACTTCCCCTCACCTCAAACGTTTTACAGAGAGAATCAAAGTCAATGGCGTAGAAGCCGAAGAGGATTTTATTATTGAATTTGTAGAAAATATCAAACCTGCCATAGAGCATATAGAACCTTCTTTCTTCGAGCTTACTACGGTCATGGCTTTTGAGTATTTCGCTCAGAAACAGGTAGATATTGCAGTGATAGAAACTGGATTAGGAGGAAGATTGGATAGTACGAATGTCATTGTTCCTGAAGTTTCTCTAATTACCAATATTAGCTATGACCACCAAAATATCTTAGGCAATACGCTACCAATGATTGCTTTGGAAAAGGCAGGTATCATCAAAAGCCATGTCCCTTGTGTGATTAGTGAGTTACAAGATGAGGTGATGGAAGTATTTCATCAGAAAGCCCAACAGATGCAAGCCAATATTTTTTTTGCTTCGGAATGGTATAAAATTTAATCTTATACAAAGGATAGACAAGAGGCTAATTATGAGGATGCTGATTTTTTTAATATCATTTATCGCACATCAAAGAATGGAGAAGAAAATATACTCTTAGAAGGGCTTACATGCGAGCTAAAAGGGAGTTACCAAGAGAAAAATCTATGTGGAGTATTAAAAACCATTGAACTCTTGAAAAGTAAATACCACATTGATAAAGAGCATATTAGAGAAGGCATAACCAAAGTGGTAACATTGACAGGGCTGAAAGGTCGCTGGCAAAAATTGAATGATAAACCCCTCGTGATATGTGATACTGCTCATAATGAGGCTGGTATAGAGATGGTTGTTAAGCAAATCAAACAAGTATCGTACAAACAATTGTATTTTGTATATGGGGTAGTAAACGATAAAGACTTAAGCAAAATTCTTACTATTTTGCCCAAAGATGCTTATTACTATTTTTGCAAACCAAACATTATGAGAGGCTTAGATGCAGAAATCTTACAAGCACAAGCAGGATTGCATGGATTGAGCGGAGAAGTCATCACAGATGTATCTATGGCTTATCAGACGGCTTTAGCGCGCGCTCACGAAAACGATATGATTTTTGTAGGCGGTAGCACTTTTGTAGTAGCAGAGATTGTGTGATAGATAGAGCAACCTATTTTGGTCAAATAGATTAGCAATTTTACGCTTTATTTGCTTGGATAGTGCTAAAGTCCTATTCTTCTTGTTTTTTATTTCCAAAAAATTATATCATATTGCAAAAATATTGTCAGTGATACCTAAACATTACTTTGACAATACGTGTAGCGAACGAATGTATAGCTGGAGTTTTGAAACTTAAACTTAATCCTTAATTTTTTTATGATTCAACTTAACAATATTTTTAAACATTACGAATCTAAGTTCCAAAAAAACTTTATTCTCAAAGATGTGAGCCTTACCGTAGCACAAGGCGAATTTTTGACTTTGATGGGTCCCAGTGGAGCAGGCAAATCTTCCTTACTTAATATTATTGGTCTGCTTGACCAAGACTATGAAGGAGAATATATTTTTTTAGAGGAAAATGTAAGTAAACTGAAAGAAAAAAGAAAATCAGAATTACACAAAAATCATATTGGTTTTGTATTCCAAGCCTATCATCTCATAGACGAGCTAACGGTTTATGAAAATATAGAAACTCCTTTGCTTTATAAGGATATTAAAGGCTCGGAGCGTCAAAGTATGATAGCTGATATATTAGACCGCTTTAATATGGTAGCCAAAAAAGACTTATTTCCTCACCAACTTTCTGGCGGTCAGCAACAGTTAGTCGGTGTAGCAAGAGCGATTATTGGGAAGCCCAAACTGCTTTTGGCTGACGAACCTACTGGAAATCTGCACTCCAAACAAGCATCAGAAATCATGGAACTTTTCCAAAAACTTAATGAAGATAGCATTACTATTATCCAAGTAACTCACTCTGAGGTCAATGCAAGTTATGGTAAGCGCATAGTACAAATTGTAGATGGAAGGATAGTAGAAGATAAAAAAGTCTAATGGTTGGTGTTTATTTGGCTTTTCCCTCTACTTATTACCAATCACCACTTGAGCCTCCTCCGCCAGAGTCTCCTCCACCATAACTACTACTGTCAGAGGAACTTGATGAGTCATTAGAAGAGGAGCTACTATCGGAAGAATAGTAGTAAGTAGAGGAATAATTATTGGAATGATTGTTATTATTTTGGTTATTGGTACTGTTATTTTTAGAATAATTGGAAGTATAAGATTTTGATTTGATGGTGTTGTTTTTTAGATTTTGTTGTTTTCTTTTTGGTCTAAAGTAAAATATTTCTAATAGCAAGAATACCAACAACCCAATCCCTAACACCCCAAGCACTTCAAAAAAGTAAGTATTATTGTTTTCTGCCAAGCTATCATTTGGATTGGGAGGTGTCTGTTGAGGAGGAAACTTTTGGATTGCTAAGCCCATCAGATAAGCGATGCCCTCATCTAAACCTGTATAAAACTTCTGTTCTTTAAAATTAGGTTGTAAATAGTTTGTAATTACATATTTGGCGCGCTCGTCAGTGATAATGTCATTAAGTCCATAGCCGACCTCAATCCGCATTTTCCTATCTTGTATCGCTATCAAAACCAACACACCATTATTCTTATCTTTTTGCCCAACTCCCCATGTTTTAAACCATTGATTAGCAATGACTTCTATTTGTTTACCTTCCAAAGATGGGAGAATAACAATGGCAAATTGGTTGCTGGTAGTTTTATCAAAATCCTTTAACTTATTTTCCAAATCAGTATTTTCTTGCGGCGAAAGCACGCCTACATAATCATTGACAAAGATAGCGGGTTCTGGTTTGGGGCGAATAAGCTCGCTTTGAGCTAAAACACTTATGGACATGCTCCAAAAAAGAAAACTCAAAAAATATTTTTCCATAAATAAAATGGTTAAAGTGAATAATAACTGCCTAAATACCAACTCATTTGTAAATATACTAAAATTTTATAGCGATACAAATAATCAAAACATTGGTCATCTGGGTCAGAGAGGGTGATAGATGCGAATTGCTTCTTTTAATACTTTTTCTTTATCTAAGGTCATGGGCTTTAGTTGTTGATTTACAAACATTTCCATTTGGTCTGTATAATGAGGGCTTTCTTTTTTGTTAGATGCTCCATAGGCATTCACCGTTTCTACTTCTACTCCCTTGTCCGAAAACTGAACAAGACTGATGTAAGACTCTCCTGCATCGGTGCGGAACTGCCCATTTTTATAGGGTTTGGAACTCATTGCCGCCAACACATCTTTCAATCCACTCATGGGCAACTCGCGGCTACCCCTGACGTGTTTTTGAATATCTCCCAAAGGTACATCTAAGGTTTTAAAATATTTGAGCAAATGTTTTTTCGCATATTTCAAACCCTCAACTATGTCATTTTCAGTAATTTTTGAGCCTTCCTTTCTGCCTTCTTTAGCTATTTTTTGTCCTAAGAAATCTCTAAAAAGTAACCAAATGCTTGCTCCTGTATTTTCTTTATTTCCTTTTCTATCCCAATTCCTGATTTTCAGAATAATATCAGCAATTTCAGGGTATTTATTTTCATCAATGCTAAAAATAGCTTCTGCATTTATGGCATTATAAAAATACATGGGTCGCAGGTAAGACAAGTCATATTTGATTCGCTTAAAATCTGCGTAGGTAAGTTTGTCGTATTGCTTTATCAATTGTTGAAAAGATAGACTACGATTATTATCAAATTTGATGTAATTAATACTTGGATTCATCTGGCTGATTTTCAAGTTTTCTTTGGGCGCAGTAGCATTAAAAGGAGTATTGTTACAATTAAACACATAGCCAGATTGGGGATTTACCAAAAATGCTAAAGAATCCACAGGCAAAAAGTTTGCTTGCCAAAGATTGTCTGATGTATTTCCTTCTACTACCTTGAGATAGTTGTATTTCAGGTTTCTTTGAGGGAAAAGTCCATTGCTTAAGTACATGATATTGTCATCTTTGTCTGCATATACCATATTCAAGCCAGCATGCGCTTGCATATCTAAGGCTTTTTTGAAGTCGGTAAAATTTTGGGCTTTGTTCATCTGATACCATTGCTCTACCGCATTGATTCTCATATTAGAAGCAAAGCGAATGGCATAGAAACCCTTGTCATTTTTGATAGTAGCTCCGTGCTTGCCCCAGAAAAAGGTGCGTTTTACCCCTATTTTTAGTCCCAATCCGATTTTGACCTTAAGTTTGATAGTGCGTTCTTGCAATTTTTCCCATTTCCCATCAAATTTGTACATTAATTTATCCGTAGGGTGCATCTCTAACTGGTACACATCTGCAAAATCTCCGTAATTGACCGTATGCGCCCAACCCAAATTTTGATTGACCCCATGAAACACGCACATTCCTCCGGGGAACAAACCACCTAATATGTTCCAGCCTTCTTCGCTGTGTAAGTGCGCCTCGTACCACGAATAAGCACCCTCCAAAGGTTGGTGGGAATTAATCGCCAAATACGTTTTTCCATCTGTTGTTTTATTTTTACTAATGGCAAAGGCATTTGAGCCAATTGGGTTTTCTTTGTAAATATCAGGTAGTTGGTTATTAAAAACTTGTGAAAAATAGTCTTGTACACCTGTGATAAGCAATAGATTTAGCACATAGCTTTGAATGACCTCTTTTTCTGTGATGGGAAAAGCCTGTTTGACTAATATCTCTTGGGGGTGCTTAGCGGCATAAACATTCACGGCTTTGGTATAGGCACTGATAATACGTTTGAACTTAGGAGAGAAACTTTTATCATATAGCGTATCAACGATTTCCTTAGATGCGATGATAAAATTAAGAACATCTAATACAGCCGCCTTTTTTCCATAAGCACGCGCAAGCATACTTTTCCCTGAAAGAAGATTGAACTGCATACTTTGAAAATCATCTTCGGCAGTAGCCCATGCTAAGCCATAAGCAACTTCCTCGTCTGTTTTTGCAAAAATATGAGGTACGCCCCATTTATCACGAGCAATGGTAATCTGATTAGGGTCAATAGATTGAGCATTTAGTCCAGCAATGAAAGCAATCTGAATCAACAAAAGCACAAAAATAGATTTGTTTGGCATAATTTGAATAATAAAGACTGTAAGTAATTGTAAATTGTTAAGTAGTTATGAATTATTAGTTATAAATTATGAATTAATACAAAATAATAATCAATTACTTAATTGATAGTTATCGTATAAACTAATTTTGCATAGTTACTTGGTTATGAATGAATATAATGTAAATCTGATAAAGCAAATGTAAATCTGATAAAGCACGTTTAAGTAAATGTGCATTTTTATTGTAAAATACGCTTTTAGTGTATTTAATTCATTAGCAAATATTTGATTATCAATATATTTAATCGCAAAAAGATATTTTCCCAAAATTTCATTTTAATACCAAACCATTACCTCTTCCAAAGGTTTTTTTTGTATTGCTGGCACTTGTACATTTTCCGCAGGATACCCCACAGGAAGCAATAAAAAAGGTTTTTCATTGGCGGGGCGTTCTAAGATACTTCCTAAAAAGTTCATAGGGCTTGGGGTATGGGTCAGCGTAACCAAGCCTGCCTGATGAATCGCCGCAATCAAAAAACCAGAGGCAATACCTACGGATTCGTTTACATAATAATTATTGTGCTTGTGTCCATTTTCTTCTAATTCATAAATCCGTTTAAAAACCACTATCAAATAGGGAGCTACTTCCAAAAAAGGTTTCTCCCAGTCTGTACCCAAAGGCGCAAGGTCTGTGAGCCACTCCTCACTCATGCGGTTATGATAACTCTCATATTCTTCTTTTTCAGCCGCTTCTCTGATTGCTTTTTTGATTTGGGGCGAACTAACTATACAAAAAGTCCATGGTTGGCGATTTGCCCCAGAAGGCGCAGAGGCGGCAATACGGATAATATCCTCCATTAATGTCTTGGGAACGGGTCTATCGCTAAACTCTCTGATGCTTCTGCGTTTAAGCATTTGTTGCTTCAAATCATGGGTATTTTTAAGCATATCTATTTCAGAAACAGATTCATACGTATAATTAACAAAAGGATATTTTTTTTTATCTGACATAATTTTGTGTGCTTACTTAGTTTGGTCAGTTTGCAAATAGAAGAACTGCAAATTGCAATAAAATTTTTGATTTTGTATATTTACATTAAAATATAGTAGTCTATTTCTAAAATACCAATTCAAATGAGTAATAAATGGCTGATATATTGTATTTTATTCCTTTTATCTTGTGGGAAACTTTCTGATGAGATTATACCTACGGGCAAAGAAAAATGTTTGCCAATCTTAGAAGAAGTATATCATAATGGGACTCTCTTATCCAAAAAAACTTATGAGTATGATGAGCAAAAATCTTTAATCAAATATACTTTTCAAAACCAAAATAATACATTCTCCACAAACATACAGATAAAATACAATGATAGAAAACAAATCATAGAGCGATTATATACCTCAAATGCGCTAATAAGTGATTGGTGGGTATATGAGTATAATAGCTTTGATAGTCTTGTAAAAGAAACGAATAAACTAAGTGATGATTTCTTTGCTTATGAGTACGATAGCAGAAAAAATCTAATACGAAAAACTTCTAAGAATTCTGTAATTACTTGGGAATACAACGATAAAAACTTAATGACAAAATTTGAAATTCGTCAAGAGAATTTTAACTATATCCTGTTATATGAATACAATGAAAAAGGCAATTGGACGAGAAAAGAAGAAACTTCTCTTCCTAATAAAATAATTACTTTGCGGGTATTTGATAATGTTGGGAATCTGGTCAAAAAGACTTTACAAAAGACGGGTAAAGAGCAACTTAGCCAAGCATGGGAATATGAATATGATGCTCAACAAAAGTTAATCTTAGAAAAATTTATGAATGAAAATTTATATGTTGGTTATGCACAATATATCTATAATAATAAGAATTTGTTAGAAAAAATAATATATCAAGATAGCAAAAGAATTACTACAGAAGAGGAATGGCGAGAGTATAATGCTGAAAATTATTTATCTAAAACCCAAAAGAGAGATTCGCAGGGACGGATATTTAATACAACGACTTATACCTATCATATTAATGGCAAAATACAAGAGGAGAATAGTAGTAATGGAGCAGACATCTATTTAATTAGAAAATATGACATTTTTGGCAATAAAATCCGCCAAGAAGAAGTCAATGGAACTAATAACTGGACTACTATTGGGGCGTATGATTGCAAGTGAGCAAATCTGGAGGAGTACGATTACTTCTCTCTCATTTGTTTTTTTCCCAAAAAAATGAGTCATTGCATAGAAAACTTTTCTGTGTGATGAAAAAGACCCTCACGAAAACTATTTGGATACTTTCTTTGGTAAGTCTATTTACAGACATGGCAAGTGAGTTGTTGTATCCTATTATGCCCATGTATTTGCAATCTATTGGTTTTTCTATCATGCTGATAGGAGTATTGGAGGGGATTGCCGAAGCAACCGCAGGACTGAGTAAGGGATACTTTGGCAAACTCTCTGACAGCATCGGCAAGCGGCTTCCTTTTGTGCAGATAGGTTATGGATTGAGTGCTATTTCTAAGCCAATGATGGCTATTTTTGTTACTCCATTATGGATATTCTTTGCCAGAGCATTGGACAGATTGGGCAAAGGCATACGCACTGGCGCAAGAGATGCACTACTTTCCGACGAAACCACTACAGAAAATAAAGGCAAAGTATTTGGTTTTCATCGTTCTATGGATACTACAGGAGCTGTCTTGGGTCCTGCCTTAGCTTTGGTATATCTTTATTTTTATCCAGAAAACTATAAAACCTTGTTTCTTATCGCTTTTTTACCCGGATTATTAGCTATTTTATGTACTTTTCTCATCAAAGAGAAAAAGATAGCCTCTTCCCAATCAGCTAAGGTATTTTCTATTTTTGCTTTTCTCAATTATTGGCAACATAGCCCTAAGAAATATCGTCAAGTAGTAAGTGGCTTTCTCATTTTTGCGCTTGCCAATAGTTCGGACGCATTCTTGCTACTCAAAATCAAAGAAACAGGCTTAGATGATACTTGGGTGATAGGAATATACATATTTTATAACTTTGCTTATGCACTTTTGGCTTATCCAGTAGGTATATGGGCAGATAAAGTAGGATTAAGGATTTCTTTTGTTGTAGGAATGTTTCTTTTTGCACTTGTCTATATTTTTATACCTTTTGTTACAAATTTTTGGCTATTTTTGCTTTTATTTTGGATATACGGTATGTATGCGGCTTTCACAGAAGGCATTACTAAAGCATGGATATCTAATATCAGCGATAGAAAAGATACCGCTACCGCCATAGGAACTTACTCCGCTTTCCAAAGCATTTGTATTATGCTATCAAGTGCTTTTGCAGGTATGGTTTGGGCGAATTTTGGTGCAAATACTTCCTTTATCATTTCGGGGGTAATAGCTTTGGGAGTAGGGTGTTATTTTTGGTTTAAGAAGGGGTAGTTAGTAGTGAGTTGATGGAATATATGCAAATCAAGGGTTGAAAATTAGAAAAGACAAAGCAATGACAAGTTTACCATAACAATGTTGGTATAGCCCTGTTTCAGAACTAACTTTACTTGCAGATTGTATGCCCGTCTTTTCATTTAACCAATTGAAAAAACTTTCTATCGGCTGTCTAACTATTGATACTAAGGTAGAGTATGTTTGTTGATAAAAAGAAAGTTTACCTTGCTCTTTTTCTAACTTAATTAGTGTAATTATTTTACTATCAAAGTCTTATAAATTAGAAGTAAACTCTCTGCTACGATAAATCTTATCTGCCACTAAGCAGGCATGAGCAATAAGTTGATGGTGTAAATGAGTTTTAAGTACAGTTAAGTCATTCTCAGAGGCGGCAGTAAGTTGGAAACGATAAGGCAAAGGGAGTGCTTGCTTGATAGAAAAGTTGAGAGCGTACAATTTAAGCCCATGATAATAAAGGTCTTTGGTAGAACAATACCCTTTATCTGCTATTTGTGTGGCTACCCGTGCGGTAATATGTAGAGTTGCATTAGTTGTATTTCCATTCATAAAACTAAGCATTTCTACTTATGTTTGTTTTTCCATTTAATGCTTGATTGGCATAATAAGTTAGAAATTAGAAAAAAGAAGTTTTTATATCTTTGCATAAAATGAAATAGCATTATAATGAACAATCATCAATTACAAATCATTAATTACCAATTACCAATGAGTGATAATCAACGGCAAACAACCAAAAATCGCAACGGCAAACCACAACAACTAACAAGAAAAACCAACCAACAACTAATAACTAACTTCAAACTTTGCCTTTTAACAATCCTTTTTTCTTTACCGTCCTTAATTTCTTTCGGTCAAAATCAAAAAAATAAGCAAGGTTTTGTCAATCAAGTAGCTATCGGAAACGCAGGTTATGATTCTACCTTCTTGCAAGGGCTAAAATACAGATTAGCAGGACCTTATCGCGGAGGGCGTGTTACCGCAGTTACTGGCGTAGCAAATGATATTTTAACTTACTACTTTGGAAGCACAGGTGGTGGCATGTGGAAAACTTCGGACGGTGGCACTTCTTGGAAAAATATTTCTGATGGTTACTTTGCTTGTGCGCCGATTGGCTCGGTGGAGGTTGCCCCTTCGGACAACAATGTGGTTTATGTAGGCACAGGCTCGGCGGCGGTGCGCGGCAATATTTCCATAGGTTGCGGAATGTATAAATCCACAGACGCGGGAAACTCTTGGAAATCAATTGGTTTGCCCAAAGCAGGACAGATAGGAAGGATAGC
>JALOMS010000362.1 GCA_025455345.1 Thermoflexibacter sp.
GTATGCTCTATTGCACTGGCTGCATGGCAATTGGGGCAGGTGAACTTTGTACCTTGTATCAGTAACTTAACATCAATAGGAATTTTGGTACTGCAAACAGGGCATGGTACGGTATGATCTGTAGTGTTAGGCATTGGGCAATATTGTAGGTTGAATGGAATGGGAGAATGCTTCAATAATAATGTTCACCCCTTTTGGAAGCGGCAATTGACCTGCATGAACATCTAATGTACACTGCTTCAGGTACATGCTTTCATCTGTGGGGGCTGCTGATGTTGGTTCTTCTGCTACTGCAAATTCATTTGTGAGATCTAGGTTTATATTCACTGTATCAATAGCCAAACTGTTCAATGGAACAATGGTAAGTAAGGGCAAATGAAAACTGGTAACCACAGGCTTAATGCTTGCTTCAGTAGCTGCAACAGCTTCATGGTCGTCTGTTTTTTCAATGGCAGGACTACCCGGTATAATTACGCTTTGGGTAAGCTCCATAGCAACCATTACAGGTGCGTATAAAGGTTCTTCTCCCTCTTTGCTGGTATTGGTAAAACAGGTGTCAAACATAAACTGCACTTGAGCCATAGCCATTTCTCCATTGGCTTTTGCTACTGCCAAAAGTGGCTTGGCAATTAGGCTCTCCATTTTTTGTGTTAGACTTTCATTGGGCATAATCTGTTGATGGGTTTTGGTTGATGAAAAGGTACTCTTTCAAAGATAGGGTTTTGGCATAACAAGTGTATATTGTATCAATGGCAAAATTTCAATACCCATTATTTGAAATAATGAATTGTTGATGGCTTTTCTTCGCTATGTTACATTGTATTTATTTTTATACCATTACAGGTTGTTCTCAACTGCAAGATGAAAGAAAGGAAAGCTAGGGACATTAGGTTTCTATTAAAGCATTTTCCTTTAACCAACACACAAAGCCATGCTAAAAGCAGATGCTGATTTTTTTTAATTGAAAATTTTACTTAGAAAAAGAATTTTATACCTGTAGCAAATGCTACCATAAAAAACGGAAAAGCAAAACACACTAATTTAAAATATGTCTTGCTTTTCAGTTAAGTTTACTGTGTTTTTCTGGTTATGTACTTGTATAACTTATAAAGAAATAAACTTAACAAGCTAAAAAGTAAAACAGAAATAATTGTCCATATAAACAAACCTAATTTAGGTTCAATAAGTGGTTGTGTTTCTAGTAACTTAAATAGTATCATATACAAATTTTAACTTGGTAAATTATTTAATTTCTCTAGCACTGGTAATTTTTCCAGTCCAATTATCAATCTTAATTTGATAATGTTTTGATTGATGGTAAACAGTTGCAATATCCTTAATAATTAAGTTGTTATTAATATTCCCATACACATCAATAACTATTTCATTTGGCTTTGCAGCAGTTAGAGTGAATACTATTCCGAGTATGCGTTTACTTATGCTGTTTGCAAGCTAACGTTTTGTGGGTTTAAGAAGTTGGCGATTTCGTAGCACAAAAACTGTCAAGCCACCACAAATGTTGATGCGAGGTAGAATGTTCAATTAACCACTGAACCGCCAATTTCTTAAACCCGCTGTTATGTGCCGTTTTTATTACTTCTACGTTTTTGAAATTATTGATGTTTTCGATACACGTTTTTCCGTCCTATAAATTGCACCCATTGAATAAAATTAAATTCGAGATTATCAAACATCATTTTCTTGTTGTCAATAGCAATGTGCAGGTTTGGTGTCCAACGCAAATTAGTTCTTAAAAGACTTGTGCCTGTTTTCGTAACTCTAATGTCCCATCCAAATATGAAACCAACGGCAGGCTTTGTCTCACTATACTTTTGTCCGTTAACGTTTACATTAAGATTTTCAATGGAAGCGGTTAGTCCTACAAATGGAACAAAACCAAGCCAATTGAATAAATTTTTGTACGATTCCAGCATAATAGAGTGTCTGCGAATGCTGACTTTGTCATCAAAGCCTTGCAGTGTAGAACCCAATGTTCGATAGGAGAATCCAACATTCATATCTGGTTTATTAAAAAACCGACCAAATGTAATATCAGGCATAATCCCCCCTATAAAATTATCATATAAATGAGGATAGTTTTCTTTCAAATACGAGGATTTGCTCATTTGCAGCCCTGCCGAAGGACCCAAACCCCAATACCAACTGCTCAGTCGCTTCTCTTGTTCTAATATTTTGTACTTCAAATTCTCCTGTTCAACTCCTTTTGGAGTTCTTATACTTCGGTCTGTGTCAATATACCGGGTTATACCTAATTGAAAAGATATCGGATTAAGTTGAACTTTTCCTATATCATTTTGTGTGATATAATTATCTATGTTTTGGAGTGTCTGATAGTTTAATCCAAAATTAAATATGTATTTACTTGAAACATACGAAAGCCCAACTTGTACAGGAAAAATCATCTTTTGAAATTCTGTTCCACCATATTGAAAGTTTGCCTCCTTCAATTCTTGTTTGAAACTTAATAATCTAAAACTTGCACCTATGTAAGGTCTAACTTTTCCTTGTCTTAGGGCTAACGGATAAATTTTCAACCCTGTCTCAATACCTTGTCGATATTCTAAATTTTTCAATTCAGTTGATTTTTGTTGAAATGCCAAAAAAGAAAGTGGAAAATTCACATAGAAGTCTGCGTGCCCCCAAAAATGAATACCCCCAATTGTCAAACGTGGAATAAAAGTTGGGCTGAAGTCAACTTGCCGAGCAATTCCATTATCTGAAAAAGAAGTACTACCACTACCTAACATTAAAAAGTCCCCACCAAAAGTTGTCCACGCAAATTTGGTGCTTCTACTTATATACTTGAAAGTATAAGTTGAGTCAGTTTGTCCAAACGAAACGTTTGAAATAATTAGAAAAGATGTTATTAAAAGTAGATTAAATTTCATAATTCATATTGTCACCGAAGGTTCACTAAAATGGCACATAACGGTTTGCAGCTTGGCGAAGTGGCGGAAGTCGAAGCACAAATGTTCAATTTTGCACTAAAGTTCAATTGAAAAACTGAACTTGATTTTAGCACTAAACCCGCCATTTTGCCAAACCCCTATTATGTGCCGTTTTTATTCTTTTAGCTCTAAATCTGTTCTTTCATAAAAGTGTTTCCCGAGTGGTAATTTTCGCTTTAATTTCCAAAAATGTCTTGCTTCTTGAATTGTCTTTTCTGGATTATCAGCGAAGAAGTCTCGGGTATATTTGTTGTATTGATTACTGTCTGGAATTTTAGATTGATAGTCTTTTTGCTTTTGCAATTCTTGATTATCTTGCCATTCAGTAACTGCATCTTGTAATGTTTTGCCAACGTTTGATTTTATCCAAGCCATAAAAGAAATTGAAAAGGCAAATTTTTGCCCGCAATGCTCTTTAAAAAATGCTCTCACATTTTCTCCATTTTTGTAGTTATCTGTGATGACGGTTTCAAGTGTCAATTTTTCTTTAGCCCAATTAAATTTTGAAACGTACTTACTTTTAGTATCTGACTGTTGATGTTTTCCGTCAAGTTGGTTTGCGAGCCTTTCTAATATTTCAAATTTTGAGCCGCTGTAATTGGTTTTAGTCAGTTTTGCAAAACTGACTAATTCGTCTTTGAGCCAATACCACTTTTTAAGTTCTTCGCCTGTTTGAATTTCTATAATATTAGGTCTTTGCATAGTGGATATTTTGAAATTAAATTTTAGTCTTTAGTAAAATCATAAGTTTGTCCGTTCTGCTTTAAAACAAACATTTTTTCGTTTAGGTTAAATTCTATGATGATACCTTCATCTGAATAACTAAATTTATTTTTTTCAATTGCTTGTAATGTCAGAGCATTTTGTCCAGTGGCTTGTGCAATTAGATTAAGATTATTTTTTGTAAATGTTATTTTAATGGGCAATTGTTTACTGGAGTAAATACCTAAATATTTGTCTAAATCTTGACTTGTTACTTCATAAGTATTTTTTACTGGTTCAGGAATATAATTGTACGGAATATAGTTTTCCCATTTCCAAGGTGTAAACTTGTCTCCAATTGCATATTCTAAAAGTTCTTTAAAGATGCTTTCTCCATTATCATTGTTGGTCATAATCAAAATTGCAATTCTTTTATCAGGAAAAGCTACTGAATAATGTCCCCAACCTTCATCGTGTCCTTCTTTAAAAAATGCCCTGCCGAAAGGCGTTGTAAATGTTCCAACGCCAAAACCATAACCTAACTGAATATTATCGTTGTCTGTGCCATCGACTGATGCAAGTGGTCCAAATTGGCTTCTTGATTTTATCCTAATCTGCTGACTTGTCATTTCTTTGTAACTCTTTTTTTCTAGTCCATTTCTATTTATAAGTGCTGTATAAAATTTTGTGAAATCATCAAGGGTTGTACTCATAGAACCACCTGCACTTGCTTCTTTCCATTTCATTAGTTCATAAGGCTCACCTTTTGCATTGTGTCCGTAGCAAATATTATTGTCAAAACGATTTTGCCAAACTTGACTTGTGTTAGTCATTCCTAAAGGTTTAAAAACTCTTTCTTGTGAAATAGTTTCATAATCTTTTCCTGTTAGCTGTTCAATAACAAATTGCAATAAATAAAGCCCTTCGCCTGAATAAGAATAACGAGTACCTGGGTCAAATTTAATTTTTAGTTTTTTATCCGCTTCAAACCAACGCCAATTAGGAAAGCCTGTTGTGTGTGTCAAACACATTCGGGCAGTTATTTTTTCGTAACGTTTGTCGTTTTTTAAGTCTTGATAGCCACGCCTAAAACCATTTATTTTAATGTCGGGCAAAGGTTTGCTTAAATATTTTACAAGAGGTTTGTCAAGGTCAATCAACTTTTCTTGTACAAACTGCATAGCAATGTAAGAAAATACGATTTTGGCAAAAGACGCTGCATACATTATTGATGTTTTTTCAAAGGCAGTATTTTTTTGAACATTTGCAAGTCCGTAAGTTTTGGTGAAAATGGGTTTATTGTCATTAAAAACTGAAACTGCAATGCCTGAAACATTGGCAACTTTCATTAAGTATTCAATTTTTGCATTCAAACTGTCCACAGAAATTTTACTTCCATTAATTCGCTTTATGGACTGTCCAAATGATATTGTTGAAACTGTTAGAGAAATTATCGCTAAGAAAATTTTAAATTTCATAAATATAGTTTGAAGTTTAGGGTCTCGCTAAAATGGCACATAACGTCCAGGGCTTGCTGCAGGGCTGGCATTAGTACTGTGTCTGCCCGGAACCGCTGCCCAATAATGAATTAAAAGTAGAAGTTAAGAAATAAATGCCCGGCGATGTTTGTCCTGCCCGGATGATGCACAATAGCGATATGCTGCTGATTGCTCCAACTTCCTGCCAGACTTGCAGCAAACCCCATCCTATGTTTACATTTTAGTAAATTTATTGGTTGGAATAATAATAAATATTGAAAGAACAAAGGGCGGAATAAGATGGTAAAACCTAATAGGCATAAAAGCCTTTCTAACATGATAATCACCGCCCCTTTGCTTAAC
>JALOMS010000363.1 GCA_025455345.1 Thermoflexibacter sp.
TGCAAGTCTATGCCCCATTTGACATCATACTGAAACTTGCCCTTTTTATAGTGATTCGAGGACATCAAAATCTCAATCGCTTCCGTATAGGTAATGCGTTTGAAGTCATTTTCAACGACAAATTTTAGCTTTTCTATCAAGCTCATCTCGCTTCTTTCTTCTGCTTTTTTCTGACTTTCTTCTTTGGTAAGTCTTTCCTCTAAAAACTTCAAATCGTCGGGATAGTTTTCCAAAGCAAAGCGAATGACGTATTGGATAAACTCTTGAGCAAGAGCCATATTGTCCTCCAACTCGTAAAAAGCCATCTCAGGCTCTATCATCCAAAACTCCGCTAAATGGCGCGCTGTGTTAGAGTTTTCGGCGCGGAAAGTAGGACCGAAAGTATAAATATCGCCCATAGACATTGCCCCAATCTCTCCCTCTAACTGCCCAGAAACGGTAAGATTCGTTTGGCGACCAAAGAAATCTTGAGAAAAATCTACTGCTCCTGTTTCGGTCAGTGGTGGATTCTTGGGGTCTAAAATAGATACGCGGAACATTTCTCCTGCACCTTCGGCATCAGAAGCTGTAATAATGGGAGAATGAAGATAATAGAAGCCTTTTTGGTGAAAAAATTGATGAATTGCAAATGCCAAACCATGTCGCAATCGCAGTATGGTGCTAAAGGTCTTGGTACGTGGACGGAAATGAGCGTTTTCTCTCAAAAACTCCATGCTGTGTGCTTTGGGCTGGATAGGATATTTCTCTGGGTCGGCTACCCCCAAAATTTCAATTTTTTCTGCCTGTACCTCTACGCTTTGCCCTGAGCCTTGCGAAGGAACTAACTTCCCTGTGATAGCAAGGCAGGCTCCTGTATGCGCTAATTTTACGCTATCTTCCCCTAATTTTTCCAAATCTGCTACGATTTGTATATCGTTGATGGTAGAACCGTCATTGAGCTGAATAAAAGCTACGCCTTTACTTCCTCTTTTATTTCTTACCCAACCTTTGATAATGATTTCAGTATGATAGGATTGACTTTTTAGTGCTTCTGCTATTTTAGTGCGCTTCATAAATTTTTTATACATTTCGTTTTAAGCATAGAAAAAGACTGCAAAAAAAGGATATTTATTGGACATTCGCAAATTTGATTATGCTTAAATGGTGTTACTTATTTGTCTGACATCTTTGAAGTAGCTGACAAGTTTTTGACCTAAAACCAATTAATTTTAGCATAAAAATCTATCAGTAAGCCGCTCTATTCCTTAGCTTTCTCTATTCTCATTCCTACGGCTACGATTTCAGGCAGTTCGTTCATACGCATATATTGGCGCAATCGCAACTTGTAAGAGCCTGATTGAGAGAACTTATAATCCGATAAAAGGACAAAACGATGGTCAAACAAATCCCCAATGCCATCACCATAAGGTTCGCCTGTCTGTGGGTGCATGAGGTTATTTTGTAGCATTTTCTGAGCAATCACCTTATCCGCACCGTCCAATAACTCATAAGTGATGTAGAGGTTGTAGTAAGGATAAGAAAGTGTATTGCGAATATTATAATAGAGATTATAGGATTGGACGGTATCTGTGATTTGGAAATTAAAAGTAATTGCTTCGGCAGAACGCCATTTTCTTTCTGGCAAATCCTTATACTCCTCGAATAGGCGAGTGCTATCACAAGATGAAAGCCATATTAGTAAAAAAATAGGAAAAAACGTTTTTTTGAAATATTGAAAATTTACCATATAAATATCTGAAAATAAGACTTTTATAACATATTGTATTGGGTAAAGATACGCATAATAAGTAATTGTGCAAATTAAATCGTTCTTTCGCCCCTATCTAAATCTTTCCCCTACGGAGAAAGACTTGCTGTAAATCTATGTTTTAGCTCCCTTCTCCTGTGGGGAAGGGTTGGGGTTGGGGCGACCGTATTAGTTCCATCAATTTTGTGTGGCAAATATACAAATTGTATATTATTTTCAGTATTTTACTTTGGCTATGTAAAATACTCGTCTTCTTTTGGGGTTGGCGGGGTCTTCTTCATTGTCTATGGCTTGGTAGCCCCATGCCAAAAAATGCTTTTCATACCAAAATGCGATTTCATTGCTGTATGTGCGCTTGATATGGTCATCTTTGGAAGAGATAGGTATTTTTACTTTGTTCTCACTTTCGCGAATGGACTGATTTTCTATGGTTTTGGACTTGATGAAACCCTCTACGCCATAGAGCAACACTAAGCTGTCTTTGCGAACCCTCACTTGAATAATCTTTTGTAGTTCTTTATTTTTCACAGGCTCTATTTGGAAAACATTGTCCCACAGCAACTTCCCTTTTTCATTAAAACTAATTGCCAAAGCGTGTGTATGTTGGTAGCTATCAAATACAATTTCAGAAGTTACCCCTTCGCGCCTTCCTTGCCAATCTACTTTGGGATTGTAACGATACAAGGGAAAATATGCCTCTGCGATAAGAAGGAAATCTTCGAGGCGACGAATGGGATTATGCACCAATAAGCGATATTGTAAGCGAACATCTTTGCCTTTGAGTGTATTATTTTTCTTTTTGCTTTTGGAGATACGCTTTTGCAAGTCTTCGGGAATAAAATCAAAGAAACGGCTAAATTTTGTAAACGGGTAGAATTGTATGTATTCTTGTGTGTTATCTATTTGAAAACCAGCAATATATATTCCATCAGCCAAAGAAGATGAGCCGTCAGAGTATGTGCCAACTACTATTTTTTTTCCATTTTCTAAAATAGATAATTTCCCCGAAATGAGTTTATTAGTGTGTGTATTTCCGACTTTGATTTCATTAATGATATTCCCCCCTATATCAAAAGATTTAATCAATAGGTCGTGGTCGGTTCTTTTCTCACTGGCAATGGTAAAGTGCATCGCATCATTAATGCTGTCTTTTTCTATGCTATCAATCTCCAAATCTTTGGTCAGAGAGGCAGGCAAAACCCTTGTGCGCTTACTTATGAGGTCAAAGTGTAGCACTAAAGAGTTCTGTCCCACAAAACCACTCACAAAAAAGAAATTTTTCATTACTCGAAAACCCGTAAAGCCAAACTTTTTTAGACTTTGAATGGTATGTAGGGAAAGTTGGTGCGTAGTAGTATTGAATTGGACAATATGAAACTCTGTTTTTTGGTATTTGGTAAAAAGCAAATAAATATTTTCCCCATCTTTTTGTTTTGCTTGGAATACAAATTTGGGATGGACTTGTATGTCTTTTTCCGATATTTTGTTGAGGCAAGTATCGTATATGGTAAAAATCCACTTCCCTTTTTGCTTGGGAGTTTCCCTAAATAACACAAAACCTTGCTTTTTGAGCGGAACAAGTTGGAAATTATCAAATTTGTCGGCTTGGTATCGCGCTTCGAACTCTATTCTTTGCTGGTCTTGAGCAAAAGTAAGAGCATAGAAAAGCAAAAAAAATACGATAAGGGGAAGTCTTGATGTTAGGATTTTAGAACGCATCGCTTAGGAGTTAGAAATAGTTAGTTAAGAATAGAAAATTTGTACCAGTTTTGATTTTTATATTGGTCAGGTCTTCCAAAATTACGAAATTTAATGATTTTGGTTGAGATAAAATGTTAAAGTTTTGATAAAAAAGCGGTAAAGTAAAAAGATAAGTGCAAAAAAGAAAATAAAGCAGATTTTAACAAGCTAAAAATCAGATTATTAGTATAAAAAAATAAAACTCCCAAACATTTGGGAGTCCTATTCCACTTTAAACTAAACTAACAAACAAATTTCTATATTGGTAAACAAAGATAATGATTAATTTGTTTAACTTTTTCTTAAAAAGAATAATTTTTTTCTTGATTCACCCATCAATCTCCTTATTATCACTATCTAAACTAAGATATTCAGTATTTTTAGTTATTTTACTAACAACTTGCTAAGCAACCAGTTGGCTACTTCTTCGGTTTCTTCGGGATATGTCCAATGCCCTGTTTCTAAATAGAGGCGTAGTTCCTTGGGAGAACTAATAACGTTGTAAGCCGCCCACATAGAAGTTGCTGGACAGACCTCGTCATTAAAGCCCATGACATAAAAACAAGGGACTTTGAGTTGTTTTGCAAAATTCACCACATCATAATATGCGGCAGTTTTAATTTTAGCCTCTGTATGGTGGTGTGAATTATTTTTGTCAAATATATGTGGCCATCCGCCAGCTCTGCCTTTGAGATACCCCACCATATCGGACATGGCTGGATAGATAGGAGCCGTCCATTTTACGCGAGGGTCAAGGGCGGCAGTAATGATGGACAATGCACCACCTTGGCTTCCACCTGTAACAGCCAAATTTTGACCATCAAACTGCGGCATACTTACTAAAAAATCATTGGCTCTTACGCAACCCATGAATACTCTTTTGTAATAATACAAATCGCGATTATCTAAGTTATAAGTCCAATACTGATTCAGCCAACCCGCTAACATATCATTGTAAATGCTTGTTTCCATCGTAACAGGCACACCATGAATCCCTATTTCTAAAGTGATAATGCCCTTTTCTGCTGTCCTAATGTCTCCATTGTACGGTCTGGCACCCGCTCCGGGTACGCGCAAGAGAGCAGGATATTTTCCTTCTTTTTTAGGTACACATAGAATACCATACAAACGGGCTGTTCCGTTCTCTCTAAAGTTCTGAAGATTAAGATGATACACGTTTACCGTTTCTGTACAACGTTCTGGCAAGAGAGTCATTTTTGCGTCCATGGGGATTTTTGCGAGGTCTGCTTTTGCTTTGTCCCAAAACTGTACAAAATCGCTTGGCAACTCTACCGCAGGTTGGATTTTTTCTGGCTCGAAGGCGGCACTTGCTACATTTCTATACTCTCTCCCATCTACTTTGGCGATGACTATGCACCTTACAAAGCCAGCAACATTCAGCGTACCTCCTTCTATTTTTGTTGTTCCTTCTTTGAGGATAGTGCTATCTTTGTTGTTTTCAAACTTTTCAGCACCTACTTGATAGACGATTTTTACATTTTTCATCAAATGCCCATTTTTCAACACCATGACAGAAAAATTGACCTTTTCTCCTATTTTATAGGTCCAGTTTTCGTGGTCTGGAGCTACGATGACCTTAATCATCTTTTCTATCGGTTGGGTATAGGCAAGTGTAGAAAAGGTAAGAAAAGCGATAAACAATAGAATCTTTCTCATTTTCAATTATTTAAAATATTATTGGATAAATTAGCAAATCAACTTAAAAGTAAGACATTAATTTGAAAAATAAGGATAAAAGTAAAAGGATAAATTTATTATTTTTGTCCAAATAATAATGCTCATGGATATTTCGCAGTTAGAAACCTTACAAAAAGAATTGGCAAAAAAGGTAATCATTCCTGATAAAAAAGATAGTTACTATCCTCATGATGAAGATATTATTTTTAGCTTAGATGTCCAATATGTAGAAGAACAAGCCTACATCGCCTTAGATGCCCAACGATGGAACGGGGAACATTTGGGCATATTTGTAAGCAAACAAACAACTGATTTACTTAATAGCCGCACTTTTGTTGATAGATGGGCATGGCATAGCGCACCCGCGACGGTTTGGTGTAGCTTCTTTGGTAGGAGTAGAAGCGAACTTGCCTACGGTTGGTTGTGCGAAAGAGCCATTGCTAAGGTATGAAGGAAATCTCTCCAAACAGAGGGGAAATTATCTGCCTATTCTTCTTGAAAATGAGGAAGTTGGTAGGGTTTTATGCTCTCAAAAAGACACCAAGCCCGTATTTGTAAGTGCGGGT
>JALOMS010000364.1 GCA_025455345.1 Thermoflexibacter sp.
TGTTGGTTTTCTCCTTCTGCTTTGAGAGGATTTACACTTACCCATCTTTGTATTTTATACCTATATCTGGTTTCATACACAGGTACATCTTTATAAATAGGGTCTTGATAACTTTCTTTTTTATTTTTATAAACAGGTTGATTCTCATAGACATCTTCGAAATATCCATTCCCCAAATCTCGCGTACCTACTTTTACCTTTTTAGTCCCAGATTGGACTTGTACGGTACGTGTTTTGGTCTGATAACCAATCACTACTTTGTTGATTTGATATACTTCTTTGCGTTTGCTGATGAGCTGGGCTTGACTTGGCAAAGTCCATGCGTCTTCCTCTAACCATTTGAAGTTTTCTAATTTTATTTCTCTATTCCAAGAGAATTTTACAATTTCTAAACTTGCCTTTTGCGGCATTAGAAAGTAATACGCAAGCCCTGCCAAAACTAATACAAAAACCCATTTCCAAAGGTTATTTTTCCTAATCTCCTCTTTTTTAGGCAATTGGTTAATAGACGGCTCTTCAGGATTAGTACGAGTATCGTATTGAACCTTAGTTTGACGAGTCCTTTCTTTGGCATCTCTTGGATTGCCACAGGATTTGCAGGAGGTACTGCTCGCCTTGTTTTCTGCCCCACAATACTCACATTCCCAATCTACCCCCGCCAAGGCTTCTGCTATCTTGTGTTTGTCTTTGACCTCCTCTTCCTCATCAAGAAGATAAAATTGTACATTGGGACTGCGAGGAGAGGCACAGTTGACGCAGTGTGTCAAATTTCCTAAGTTTCCTTTATGCCCACAAGTAGGGCAATCCCATCTACCCATGCGTATCGCCATAGTATTTTATAGAGCTTTAGATATAAAAATAGCTTTTTTACTTTTAGGCACTAAATTTAGTAAATTTGAGGGAATGAGGATAAAAACACGTATATTTTTCCTACCTTTGTAAAGTACACTGATAAACAATGCAGGCTCATTACGCATAGTATTAGATTATCATCAGAGATAGCTCGTATGCAGATTGACGATTTAAAAAACAATAAACTCATTCTTTTAGAAGCAATTAGCGGCTCAAGAGCCTATGGGACAGATTTGCCTCATAGTGATACAGATATTCGTGGAGTATTCAGTATGCCTGAAGCTATGCTTTGGGGAATGTACCAAATAGACCAAATCCAAAATGACTCTAATGACATTGTTTTTTATGAATTAAAGCGATTTATAGAATTTTTGACCCAGAATAACCCTAATATTTTAGAATTGCTTAATATTCCTACTGATTGTTTAATTTATAAACATCGTATTTTTGATTTATTGCTCTCTCATAAAGATAAATTCCTTACAACTAAGTGCAAGTTTACTTTTGGAAGCTATGCCGCCGAACAAATCAAAAAAGCAAGAGGGCTAAATAAAAAAATAGTGCAATCTTTTGAAAAAGAGCGCAAAAAGCCTTTTGATTTCTGTTTCATTATAGATAAGAAAGGATATGGTAGTTTGCCTTTAGAGATTTTTTTGAGTGAAAATTTCCTTTCTCAAAAACAGTGTGGCTTAGTCAAAATTCCCAATATGAGGGATATGTACGCGCTCTTTTATGACAAAAATGCAAACTTGGGCTACAAGGGCATTATCCAATCAGAAGAAGCCAATGAGCTATCTCTCAGCTCAATTCCTGAAGGTCAATTCCCCATCGCTACTTTATTTTACAACAAAGATGGCTATTCTATTTATTGCAAGGAATATAAGCAGTATTGGGATTGGGTTGAGAAAAGAAATCCAGCACGCTTTAGTGAAACCATGATACATGGAAAAGGGTATGATGGAAAAAACTTAATGCACTGTCATCGACTACTGGATATGTGTTTAGAAATTGGGCGCGGAGAAGGCGTACTGGTACGTCGCCCCAATCGAAATCAATTGCTAAAAATACGAATGGGCGAATATGATTATGACAGACTTATAGAAGAAGCAGAAATGAAAATCCAAGAAATAGATGCTATCTATGAAAAAAGTAATCTTCCACACCAGGTAGATATGGATTTTGCAAATGATTTATTATTGGAAATGAGAAAAGAATTTTATAAAAATAATGAAGCAACAGCAGGTTAATATACTGAAAATCATTTTTTTAGCTATTTTATTATTTATCATTTATCCCTTATCTACCTTAGCACAGTTAGGGGGAAAGCAAAACTTTAGCTTCTTGCACCTTGCCCCAAACGCTCGTACATTGGCTATAGGAGGAGTAAATCTTACTTCTGAAACTAAAGATATTGGTATGTTTTTCACCAATCCTTCCTTGATAGATTCTGCTCACCAAACGAATCTCCAGCTCAATTTTTTTACGCTCAATGCTGGAAGTACGTATTCAACTTTTGCTTTTCAAAAAAAGCTATCTAATAACCGTTTTTTACGTGCAGGTATTCAATATCTTGGCTACGGGAACTTTGATGGGTTTGATGTTACAGGGAATAGTACAGGCATATTTTCTGCCAGAGATTATGCGCTGACATTGTCTTATGCTCATCGCATCTCTCCTTTTACCATAGGAACTAATCTAAAATTAGTAGGCTCTTCCATTGCCAATTTTTCTTCTTTTGGCGTATTTTTAGATATAGCAAGTACATTTATCCACCCACAAAAAGACTTGAAAATAGGCATAGCCATCAAAAATTTAGGCTTTGCGGTCAGTAATTATACAGACCTTTCCCAATTTGCCATGCCTTTTGATGTCCAAGTGGGCTTTTCTATACGTCCAGAGCAAATGCCCATTCGTTTTTCTATTACCGCACATCAGCTTGTACCTGCGGCTGATGTGGTGTACAACGACCCTAATCAAAAGGGATTCATAGATGCCAATGGAAACGAAGTCAAGCCCAAGGTAACTGTATTTGACAGAGTGAGTAGGAGGGCAGTCATAGGTGCAGAACTTCTTTTTAGCAAATATTTTAATATCAGGTTGGGGTATAACTTTATGAGGAGGAGAGAATTAAGTATTGAAGCACGCCGCGCATTGGTAGGCTTTTCCTTTGGTTTTATGTTTAAAGTCAAACAAATAGAAATTGCTTATTCGCGCAGTATCCAACACTTATCTGGAGGAATCAATAGTTTTGCTATTAGCCTGAATGCCAATAGCTTATTTAAGAAAAAAACAATAATAGAATAGTATCAAATACCAATACTTTAATCAAAAAAATTGTCATAACCATTCATATCACTCATGATTTCAAAATTACGTCAAAGCACATTCATCATACGCATAAGTATTACTTTTCTTTTATTAGCACTTTGTGCTTGTGGAGAAGATGAGGAACAAGCAGTGGAAAAAGCAAAAAACTTACTTAACGAAGGTAATTTTAGCATGGCTATCTCCGTCTTAGACCAAGTTACCCAACAAGATACAGACAATGCTGATGCTTGGAATATGTTGGGGATTGCTCACTACGAAACCAAAAGTTTTGAAAAGGCGATGAATTGTTTTAATAAGGCAATAAAAATTAATAATCAGAATTAT
The DNA here is from genome assembly GCA_025455345.1 of Thermoflexibacter sp. Classification (GTDB taxonomy): domain Bacteria; phylum Bacteroidota; class Bacteroidia; order Cytophagales; family Thermoflexibacteraceae; genus Thermoflexibacter. Next base: position 3,505 of record JALOMS010000364.1, read on the forward strand.
AAATATTTTTATAACCGAGCGAATGCTCAAAGAGAGTTAAAAATGCTTTTAGAAGCATTAGAAGACTATACCAAAGCAATTGATTTGGAAAAAAATAATGCAGATATTTATTTCAATAGAGCGGTAGTATTCATGAGCCTAAATCGCAAATCAGAAGCTATTCCTGATTTTGAGTATTGCATCAAACTTGCTCCTAATTTTGCCAAAGCCTATTTTGGATTGGCTTCTGCAAATATATCGCTCCGCCAAACTGTTCAGCCTGAGAACTGTCGGCAACTCCAAAAAGCTCTGGATTTGGGCTATGCAGAAGCCAAAGAAGCATTGGCTCTTTATTGCCCTTAATGTTGAAATAGAGAAAGATAATTCTGATTTTAATTGTCCAAATTTCTCCCCAAACGAGTAGAAGGATTTATTTTTATATCTTTATTGATTAAGACAACTAAATATCTTATTTATATGAAAAATGAAAAACAAGGTGGAAAAAAACGCTCTCGCAGAGAATTTTTAAGCGATTCAGTAAAAATTGCTGTCGGTACAACACTCTCTTTGGGAGTCCCTACGATTGTACCTGCATCTGTCTTTGGTAAAAATGCACCAAGTAATCGCATTAACGTAGGAGCTATCGGCAACGGTCGCATCAGCCGTATCCATGATATGCCTGAAATATGGAAGCATGATTTTGCTCAAATTGTAGGCGTTTGTGATTTAGATACTAAGCGATTGAATGATGCGAAAGTATTGGTCGAAGATTACTATACTAAAAAAACAGGCAAAGTTTTTAAGGGCGTAAAAATGTATGAAGACTATCATAAACTATTGGACAACAAAGATATAGACGCAGTAGTGATTAGCACTCCAGACCACTGGCACGCCATTATTGCCATAGAAGCCGCCAAGAAAGGCAAACATATTTATCTTCAAAAGCCAACTTCACTGACCATAAACGAAGGACGAAAATTGAGTGATGCGGTGCGTAAGTCTGGTGTCAAATTCCAAATTGGTAGCCAACAGCGTTCTTCTGAGCAGTTCCGATATGCTTGTGAATTAGTAAGAAATGGAAGAATAGGACAACTCAAGACCATCTATGTAGGTTTGCCCGGAGACCCTTCAGGAGAGGAAGAACCCCCCATGCCTATCCCCAAAAATCTAAATTATGATATGTGGTTAGGCTCTACTCCCGATGTCTATTATACGGAAAAAAGGGTACACCCTCAAAAAGATTATGAACGACCTGGATGGTTGCGTTGCGAGCAGTTTGGCGCAGGAATGATTACTGGCTGGGGTTCACACCACATAGACATAGGACATTGGGGCATGGATACAGAACTTTCAGGTCCGATTGAGGTGTGGGGAGAAGCCCAATTCCCTACCAAAGGGCTTTGGGACGTACATGGTATTTTCAAAACAGAGGCTTTATATCGCAACGGAGTAAAAATGATTGTCAGCAACGAGTTACCCAATGGAGTCAAATTTGAAGGCTCAGAAGGTTGGATTTTTGTTACCAGAGGCGATTATAGGGTAACAGCCAGCGACCCTGTTGCCGATGCTAATGGCATAAAACCACTTGATGCCAGCAATCCTCAAATCCTCAAATCTTTGATTGGGGATAATGAAATCAAATTAAAAGTCAGTAAAGACCATCATGGAAATTGGTTAGAAGCAATCAAAAATAACACAGAAACCATTGCTCCAGTAGAGGTAGCGCATCGCTCCTGTTCGGCGTGTCTAATACATCATATTGCGATGAAACTTAAAAGAAAAGTATATTGGAATCCTGAAAAAGAGCAATTTACCAATGATGATGAAGCCAATAAAATGCTGTCAAGAACTCAAAGAAAACCTTATATGATTAAATAATTCGAAATAAAAAACCTCACAGAATTAACTTCTATGAGGTTTTTCTAACATTGAGCCCCCGGACGGGATCGAACCGACGACCTACTGATTACAAGTCAGTTGCTCTACCAGCTGAGCTACAGAGGCTTTT
>JALOMS010000365.1 GCA_025455345.1 Thermoflexibacter sp.
AAAATCCTCTTTTGCAACTGCTTCTGTATCCATAAAAGGCTTAATTTTAAAAAGTCCTAAATTTTTTGCTGAAATTCCAGCCAAATACCAACTTTCTATTTCTTCTTTCACCACTATTATTTTGGAGTTATCAAAGCAATTGCTGTATTTCGCTTGCTCTTTTTCTTTGCGTTGGGTTACACACAAGGCGTTTCCTCTTGAATCCAAGTCACAGAAGAAAATATAATCTGTATTTACCTGATTATTAAATGTTTGAATAAACTTTACAATCTCTTGCTGTCTTAATCCTGAATATTTAATCAATTTTACAAAAGAATAGTTTTTCATTAAAGGTTTAATTATTTGATTAACAAACCTTTCATCATCATCTCCTTCCACAAAAATATATAACTGCTTGTAAGTCATTATCTATCTAAAAGGTTTTGAGTAAATAACTGCTCAATGCCTAATTCATTTTCAAGAAAAGCTTTGACCATTTCCTGCTCGGCGGGTTTACTAAGCGCAAGTCTTCTAATTGGGTATGTTTCAGAATTTCAGGACTATGCGTGGTGATAATGATTTGTTTTTCATTGGAGGCTTCATAAAAAAACTGCATGAGTTTGGCAATCAACGCAGGGTGAACGCCATGCTCTGGCTCCTCGAAAATAGCCATGCGATTTTTTTGGAAAAATAAGGCAGTCAAAATAGCGGTAATGGAAATAGTCCCGTCTGAAAGCAAGGAACTTGGAATAATAGCAATGCTATTATATGCTTCTTTTACCTTAAAAGACAAGGACTTATCAAAATATTTTTCTGTTTCTATCCCTTTAATAAAAGGCAAAATATCAGAAAGCAAATTAGAGAATTGTCTTGCTTTTTCCTTGTCTTCTAAAATATTCTTTAAAACAATAGACAAATTTTCTCCATTTTCTTCCAAATCTGCTTTACCAATGATAGAAGTGGGTTTTTTAGCATTTTTTAAATCAAAGTCATAAATAGACAAATTGAGAGGCATAGGAAAAATAGAAGGAAATTGCTCTATAAGTGTTTTATCCACTTCTAAATTCCTAATAATACGTGTTTCTAAATATTTATCTATTGGATAAATTTCTTCATTATCTACCTCTATAAATTGGTTATTGGATAACAATATTCTTATTTTTTCATCTTTTTGATGTGTTGGTAAAATCAGACTACCATCTCTTACAAGAATCTTAGATTCATAACTCTCAATAATCTTGGCTTCAATTGGTGAAGGCGAGACCTCTTGCAATTCACTATGATAATTAAACCCTTCTTGCAATAAATGAAACTCATCATTGTTGTAAGATATTTCTAAAAAATAAGTGATATTGCTGTATTTTAGCCCTAAAAAATTATTTGAAGGCAGTAATCGTTCTAATATTTTTCCGCCTTCTGGTTGAAAATCAATAGCAATTCTTGTCTTCTTCTTATCCTTAAAATTCACATTCCTCAAATACTCCACCCCCCCCTGCAAAGAAATTGCATTTTCAATTCCAAAATCTTTAATATCTCTGATAAATTTGAGTGCTTGCAAAAAATTGGACTTCCCTGACGCATTTGCACCTACAAAGACGTTCATTTTGCCCAAGTCCACCTCTACATCATCAAAATTTTTGAAATTGGAAAGTCGTATTTTGCTTATTAACATGGTGTTATCATTTTTAGCAAAGTTAAGAAAAGAAAATGAGATTGCATACAAGAAAAACAAATCGGTAAATTTACAGTCCTTGACTATTTTTTCCTAAGCTACTTTTTTTAAAACCACCAAGGAGAGTTTATTGCTTGATTTTTGATAAGAAAGGCTTTCTGGCGCATGAATCGGCGAATCGCTCCCGCTCCCATACGTGTTCCCCCTAATCCCGATGCTTTAAAAGAATTTTTTTCTCCTTCATGAACTACAGCCGTCAATGCACACTCATTGATACTGATAGCTCCGCCTTGGATTTGTTTTCCTATGGCGATTGCTTCTTCATTATTTTTGGCAAAAACTGCCCCACTTAAGCCAAAAACCGTACTATTCGCCAATGCTATCGCCTCCTCCTTAGTTTTGAAAGACATAATAGGCATAATAGGACCAAATGTTTCCTCTGTCATAATTTTCATAGAGTGATTGACATTTACTAAAACCGTAGGGAAGCAGTAAATACCACCGCCTAAGTGTTCTATTTTCCCCCCAGTAAGCGATTTAGCCCCTTTCTGATAGGCATCCTCCAAGTGGTCTTGTATGATTATCGCCTGTTTGTCTGAAATAATCGGTCCTATTTGTCCACTTTCATAGTTTGGATAGGCAAATTTTAAGTTATTTGTTTTCTTCACCAATAGTTCTATAAATTCCTCATAAATAGTATCTTGCACATAGATTCTTTCTATAGAAAGGCAAGATTGACCAGCATTGACTACTGAACCCCAAAGTAATGCAGAAGTCGCTTGGTTTATAGCCGCTCCCTCAAAAACAAGGGCGGGGTCTTTGCCACCTAACTCCAAAAAAGCAGGAATAAAGTGGGTAGCGGCGGATTGATATACTTTGCGCCCAGTTGCTACGCTACCTGTAAAGCACACTAAATCAACCAATTCAACCATATCTGCTCCCGTTTTTCCTTCTCCTTCTATATACGTAAATACTTTTGTAAGTTCAGGTATTTCCTCTATGGTCTTACGCATGACTTTGATAAAACGAGGGGTTACTTCACTTGGTTTGACAATGACAGCACAGCCCGCAAGCAAGGCAGGAATAGTATCAATAATAGATAATAGCAAGGGGAAATTCCAAGGGCTAATCACTCCTACTAATGCAAATGGCACTACATCTTGTTCTATATCAATAAAAGGGATGCTACTTTTTTTCTTTTGGTTTGTATGAAAAAAATCTTTGGCAATTCCACACCACCTATCTATGGTATTTCCCATCAATTGTACCTCCAAGATAGATTCTGATTTGCGCCCTGTATCTTTAGAAATTGCCTCTACCAATTCAATCTCATATTTTTTGATAGCATTTTTCCATGCTTGCAAGGCTCTAATCCTACCATCAATGCCCTGAGCGTGCCAAAGTAACTGTCCTTGCCGAAGTTGGTGGCATATTGGTATAAGTTCTTCTTTAGCGAGAGGGCTGATAGTATAATCATTTTGCCCTGTACGTGGATTTCGAACATTTAACATAGGATGTTGCGTTAATATTAAAAAAGTAGGTATGCTAAGTAGTTATGAATTATTAGTTATGTGTTATTATAAAATACTAATAATCAATTATTTAATTGATAGTTATAATATAAATTAATTTTGCATAGTTACTTAGTGAATTAAACACGCTAAAGCGTATTTTACAATAAAAATGCATAGTTAATTATTATCATGTACATTTTATTTATCAAAAGACTCCCCAGCAATATAGTTCTTTCTCTTACTTATTACTTAGGTTTTAAAATACTATTTAAAAATTGGGTAGTAATCATATAAGTAGGTTTTACTCCTATCATTCCCAAACTCCCTGAAGCAAGTGTACTGCCTGTAATAAGCGGATTATCAGAAGCATAATAAGCATATCTTAAAACGACATCTTTGGAGATATTTTTACGTATTTTAGAGGCGGACTGTATTGCCTTTTGATAGTGCGCTCCTTCCATTTCCAAGCCGATAGCCCTCCATGAGGAATTCTTAAAATAAGAAAGAACATCTCTGTTTTGGAGCGAAGTGCCTAAGACTGTAATCATTGCTCCTTCGTAAACAGCAAGACCTTGACCTTCAAAATCCTCTTTGGTGCATTGATTATCAAAAGGATAATTATCTGCCGTTCCCTCAAACACATGGGCATTGGGTATCATTAAGTCCCCCTTTTCGCCTTCGAGAATACCTGCTTTGCCCATGACAGAAATAGAAGCCACGTTGAGATGTTGGGTTTCTCCACTCCAATGATAGGGTTTCAATAACTCATCCATTACCTCATAAGCCTGCTCTCCAAAGGCATAATCCATGACAAATATCACGGGTTTTTCTTTTTGTATATATGTGGCACTATGCTGAATATCAGGGTGTAATTTGTCCAAATCCATTTTTGCAGTATCAAATATTTGTACGGTGATATTTGTTCCTGTGTGGTCATGAAGTACATACATTCCATGAAAATGAGCGTATTCCTCTATTTCTTCCATCAGTGCTTTACTTTGAGGGCGGCTAAGCTCTGCGGCTATTTCCTCTAATTTTTTTCCAAAAAAGGAGTCTTTGAGTGCCGAATAAGCAAACAAACTATTCAAAACACTGTGTAGGTTTGCGCTAATAATATGCAAAGGGCGATAGATAAGTTCCTTTTCTACCAATAATCTTTTGATATTTTCTGCCCAAATCTCTCCATAGATATGATGCCCTATTCTTTCTCTTAAGGCTGAAGTAAAGCTAATTTCCCTGTCCTGTTCTTGTTTTTCTTCCTCGATAGCAATTTTGCCGAGCCAATATACAATATGAAAAAGCCCATTATTACTCTGGCTATTTTCTGCCAAACGGTTATAGGCATATTTAGTTTCCTCGAATGTCCGTCCCAATATAGTGCTTAAATAGGTAAAGGCTACTTCTCGGTTTGATTCTTCTAACTCTCCTCCGCCATCGACAATTTCTCCCAATTTTGTCCATTCTCTGGTAACTCTCCCTTTGTCATCTATTGCCCTGCGTTTGATTTTGTCCGCTTCTATAAATAAGAAAGTGAGGTGTGTGAGAATATCATAGATTTCACTACGCCCTCTTGTAATTTCCATAAACATTTGTTCCTTATCTATGCGATAACAGTTTCTTTTGCGCTTGGGTGGTATAATTGTATCAAATTCAGAACTATAATACCCTTCTTCGGACACCAGTTTGATGTATCTACACTCCTCTATGCCCTTAGGTAAGCGGTCTATGACATAGACCAGCCCATTGAGTTCTACTTTGGCTGGGTCATTGATAGAGCCATAAATTTCAGGTCGTAATGTAAGTAGAGCTTTGCTCACCTCGCGCCCAGACACGCCCGAAGGTTTATAAAAACCCCTATTAAAAAGATGGCGCATCTCTATGTATAATTTCTCAATTGCGGCGCGTGATTCCTGTGCGCGTGTGAGTTCTAAAAATTTGGTTTCCATGCTTTGTTAAATTGGTAAGTGGTATAAATTATGGATTGGGTTATCACTGTTTTCTTTTAAGATTTCGTTCAAATATTTTGTTTTTTAACAAATATTTAATTTAAAAACAAATATTTACCCCTAATTGCTTAATTTCATTCTTAATAAATTTAGAATATAATTAGCAGTAAGTGTTACATTTAACATTCTATCTTGAGTCAATGACAATTTTTTACTAATTGTTTCATTTTCATCTGAATAAGCCACCCATACAGTACCTACGGGTTTGTCAGGCGAACCTCCGTCAGGACCTGCTACTCCCGAAGTAGCCAAACCAATAGATGTTCCAAATTTTTTGCGTATGCCTTCTGCCATGCCTCTGATAGCTGGCTCGCTGACCGCTCCATGTTCTTCTAATATAGATTGTGAAACATCTAATTCATTCATTTTGACTTGGTTACTGTATGCAACTATACTTCCTATGAAGTAACGGCTTGAGCCAGCGATGGAAGTAAACAAATGTGCCAAGTAACCACCTGTACAGCTTTCTGCGGTACTAATCGTTTTGCCTTGCTGTATCAAAAGATTTCCAACGACTTTTTCTATCTCATCATCTTCGAAACCATAAACATTTTCTTTGATAATCGGAACAAGTTGGGCAATTTGTTCTTCTAATTGTATATTCAAAACCTGAGCGTCTTCTCCTTTCCCCGTCAATCTTAGGCGCACTTGCCCTAATTTGGGCAAATAGGCAAGTTTG
>JALOMS010000366.1 GCA_025455345.1 Thermoflexibacter sp.
CACATGGTTATTATCTCCTAAAGATAATAATAATGGTTTTAGCAATCAGATTGCTAAATATGATAAAAATGGGAGTTTATTATGGCAATTCCAACTACCTGAAAAAACCATCATTTCTGGCATCAAAGCCAATGACTTAGGAGATGTACTTGTATCTGGAGAGTTATTCTCCAATATGACATTGAATGGGATTTCTGGCTACTTTTTGGCTTCTATTAGAGACAATAGCTTTTTTATCAATCCTAACTATATCAAAGGCTCTGTTTATGAAGATATTAACAATAATTGTCAAAGAGAACCAAATGAAAAAGGAATACCCAATGTTATTGTAAAGGTAGGGGATTACATCTCTACAACTAATAAACATGGAGATTACCAAATAGCTACAACAACAGGTAACTATAAAGTTAGTAGTTTCTTATCTTCTAAAAAACAATTTATAGTCAAAAATATTTGTAAACCTTCTTATTCAATATTTTTTCCAAATAATGGCGAAACACGTGCTAATATTGATTTCCCTCTCCAAGTAACCCACTGTTCTTACCTCTCTGTCGATATCGCTTCCAACCGCCGCCGCCGTTGTTTTCGTAGTTACACGATGATAACTTACCAAAATGAAGGTTTTGGTGAGGCTCAAAATGTACAATTGAAAGTCATCTATCCAAAGTATGTAGTGCCTATTCACAGTTCTAAGCAATGGGAAAGTCAGCAGGATTCCCTCCTCATTTTCAACATTGGAACTTTGAAAGCGGGACAAACAGGTCGTTTGGTCATCACTGATTCAGTAGTTTGTGGCAATGAAAACATCAGAGGACTGACCCAATGCACGAAGGCAATCATTTCTCCTGCAAGCTCTTGTATTCAGCTCAACCCTGCTTGGGACAAGGCAAGCATAGCAGTAGATGGTTACTGTGATGGCAAATCTGCACATTTTACCATTAAAAATATTGGCATTGGAGATATGAAGGACAGCACTAACTACCGCATTTTCTTTGATGTAGCCTTGGTACAAGAGAGAAAGGTTAAACTCAAAGCTGGCGAATCCCTGCCTTTAGTGATTGCCGCCAAAGGGAGGACTGTACGTGTAGAAGCAGACCAAGTACCCAATCACCCTACCGAGAGCGAACCAAATACTACTGTGGATGCCTGTGGAAGGATTGTTTTTAATATTTTGGCACAAAGTCCTGTCCGACAGCTTCCCCAAGACAATAAAAGCGAACACGCTCAAACCTCTTGTATGGAAATTATAGATAGTTATGACCCTAACGACAAGCAGGTCAATCCCATAGGAGTTACTGAAAAAAGATTTATCAAAAATACGGATTTGCTGGAGTATTTGGTCAGATTCCAAAATACAGGAAGCGATACGGCTTATACAGTGGTCATTCGCGATACACTTTCTAAGTTCTTAGATGTGAGCAGTTTGGCGGTGGGTGCAAGTTCTCATTCCTATACTTGGAGCATTTCGGGCAAGGGAAATCCTGTGCTTACTTTCACCTTCAACAACATCAATCTGCCTCACGCCAAAAGAGACGAAGAGGGGAGCAATGGTTTTGTCAAGTTCAAAATTAGGCAGATAGCAAGCAACCCCATAGGAACAAAAATCACTAACCGAGCTGGTATTTACTTTGATTTCAACAGTCCAATTATTACCAATGAAACGCTAAACGAAATAGGCGACCCTATAGTCAAACAACTCCATAAGCCTGAAAATTTGATAGATATAAATATTTGCGACGCTTTGGCAGTGCCTACTGCGGCGCAGGCAGGAAGCAATCAAACAGTATCTACGAATCAAGCAGAACTTTCCGCCAATGTTCCAGAAAAAGGGATAGGGGTTTGGAAAGTTGTCAGTGGGACAGGCAGAATAGCTAATCCCAATGAGGCAAAGACCCGAATAAGCAATCTTTCAGAAGGAGAAAATGTATTGGAGTGGACAGTTTCTCTTTGTGGGCGAGTTTCCAGTAGTCAAGTAAAGATAACCTATACTCGTATTGTCAGTATTAGTAGTTTGGGCAATATGTTGGTAGCCAGTGAAGGAGATAGCTACCAATGGTACAAAGATGGGCAAGCTATCCCAGGCGCAACCCAGCGCACATACACACCAACAGTAGCAGGGGTTTACTCCGTAGTAGTTACCAAGTCAGGAATAGCTACCACCTCCGCCTCCATCACCATTACTGGCATAGAAGAAAGTCTGCTGAGTCAGCAAGTACATCTCTACCCCAATCCTACCCAACATCAAGTCATTGTGGAGTTTAGCTTTGCAGAAAGAGGCAATCTCACCTTGAATTTGTTAGACTACTTAGGAAGGAAAGTTCATACAGAAAATCTGCTAAAGACTACACCCACTTTACATTATTCATTGACAAGTAGTCATTTGCCACAAGGTCTGTATCTGCTCCAATTTGAGATTAATGGATATAGAGGCATAAAAAGAATGGTTAAGGAATAAAAGAAGAATTGCAAATTCTTGATTAATGAGGTCATCATTTTTCCACAACGGTTATACACACATTCTGACCAGCAGGGTAATTGCCTAAAAAAGTACAAAAACTTAACTAAATAAATTACCCCTTAGTTTTACACTAAATTTGTCAAAACTTTGGGGTATATCATAACTTATCAAAATAATCATGTATCAGAGCGTCTAAGCAAACGAATGTATTGATTACGCTTGCCCAATGATTTGAAGGAGTTATTCTACTCACTCCTCAAACTTTTCACAGGGTTTTCCAATGCCGCCTTGATTGTTTTATAACTTACTGTAAGCAAGGCAATTATTATCGCACTCGCGCCCGCAAGCATAAAAAGGTCAAAGCGCGTACCTATTTTGTAAGCAAAATCTTTGAGCCACTCTTGGGTAAAGTAGTAAGCAATAGGCGTAGCTATCACAAAGGCAATCCCTACCAAAATCAAGAAATCTTTGGAAAGCAAGAAGGTAATTTGCGAAATGGTTGCGCCTAAAACTTTGCGAATCCCTATTTCCTTCATTCTTTGATTTACCATGAAAGACACCAAACCAAACAAACCCAAAGAGGAAATCAGAATTGCTAAAAATGTTGCTGTATTCATCAGTTTAGACATTTTCATTTCGCTTTCGTAAAATTTATTGATTTGGTCATCAAACCAAGTAGCCTCAAATTTGTCTTCCGTTTCTGGATAGGTTTCGTTGTATAGCTTCTCTATTTTTCCTATGATTGCTTGTACTTCTTCTGGCTTTTTGCCTTTGGTTTGCAGTTTTACGTTCACCGTAGTCGCATACTTATTTTCGCAACCGATAAAGGTAGGCTCTATATTCTTGTGCAAGGGCTGAATATGAAAATCTTTGACTACGCCCACAATTGGGTAAACTGCACCATTATAAGCAATAATCTCTTGATTAAGAACCTCTTGTGGGTTTTTGAAACCTAAAACTTTTAGGTAAGCCTCATTAATTAGTAATTCTTTGGTTGTATCTGAATTGTTAATATTTCTTCCTGCCAAAATTTGCAAGCCAAACATATTAACAAAAGAGCTATCTCCTGACTTTCGGTGGGCATTCACTTCCATGATGTTTTGCCCTTTTTTAAACTTTAAAACCGTAGTGCTATAACCGTTCTCGGCGATTGCATTGCTACTAAGGCTAATTTGCTGTACCTCTGGTAGTTGCTTTATTCTATCTATCAAGGTAAATTTCCATTTTTCTTTGACTGAATCTTCCCAAAACCAAGGCGTATAAAAGACCATAATTTCATCTTTTTTGAAGCCCATGTCTTTGTTTATCATAAAGTCAATCTGACTACTTACTATCAAAGTCCCCACAATAAATGCCTGTGAAATAGCAAATTGGGTAATAATCAGTGTTTTTCTTAAATATGCTTTTCTGCTATTTGCCTTGCTTGCAGAAATCTGGTTTTTCATTGCCAAGATAGGAGAGAAAGCAGAAAGCACAAAAGCGGGATAAAGACCTGATAAACAGCTTACTACTATCCAAATACTTCCAAAAAATAACAAAGTTTCAGTAGCAAGCAAATCTAAGGTTACACCTTTGGGAACATAGTCTGAGAAAAGCCACAAAGACTGCTCTGCAATAAAAATAGATACCAAAATAGCGCAAAGGGTAACCATAGAAGTTTCTCCTAAAAATTGGAAAATCAAGTGTTTACGACTGCTCCCTAACGTTTTTCTTATACCTACTTCTTTTGCTCGGTAAATGGACTGTGCCGTTTCCAAGTTAATGAAATTAATGCAGGCAATTATTAGCAGAATGACCGCTACGATTGCAAGTCCATAAAGCGTAGATAGGTTTGCCTGCCTTGCAAAGTTCCAATACTCTTTGCTAAAATGTAGGTCAGCAAGAGGTTGTAAGATAAACTTGCGCCCAAATTTTTCTTTTTCACTTTTATTTACATACTTATCAGCAATTCCCATGAGTTGGGCATTTACTTGGGCAGTATCTGTTCCTTGACTTAGCTTCACAAACAATTGAGAACTCCCATTGGTATTACTCCAATTAGTTAAATCATAATTGCGCTTCAAAAAGCCATTGCTTTCTATACTTTTGAAAGAAATAAAATCTGTAAAAACTTCAAAATCAGAAGGTTGCTGTATATCTTTAACTATACCTGCTACTGTAACCCAAAGCGAGTCGCCATACAAAATCTGCCTCCCTATTGCCTCGCTTTCTCCAAAATAAAGTTTTGCTTGCTTTTCTGTCAAAACCACTTTATTGGGTTCGTTTAATGCTGTTTCAGGTGCGCCTTTGAGCCACTCATATTGAATAAGCTGAAAATAAGAAGGCTCTACCAGCATTTTTTTTGTCTTACTTTCTATCCTGATGGGCTTGGCATTGCCGTTGGGTAAGCTCACTTTTGCCCAGTATTCGTGAAAAGCAACTACGGTTTCTATGCCAGATACCTCGTTGCGGACGGCAAAAGGAGCGGCAGCAGATACCCCACTGTTTTTGTGCCACTCTCCTGTAACTTCTATTTGAGAAACGACCCGATAGATACGTTCCTTGTCTTTGTGGAAGGTATCAAAACTTAGCTCATATCTGATAATGAGGAAGATAACCAAACAAGAGCTAATGCCTATGGACAGCCCCAACACGTTGATAAAGGCGTGCAATTTATTCCTAACAAGATTGCGCCAAGCAACTGTAAAGTAATTTTGTAACATGGGAATTTAGATATAGTTGAATAGTTCAATAGCCAAATAGTTATTGGTATTTCAGCTATCTAACTATTTGGCTATTACAACTATTCGCATTTTCCTTGCCAATCACAACTAATTCATAATTAACAACTTATAACTCATAACTTGAATTGGATTGTTCGTTTTCGGTCGCTTTTGTGCGGAAGTGGGAAAAAACAACTACTGCTTCAGACTTTGTCAAAGATTCTTATCATTTTGAATATATACTTACAAATAGAGAGAAATAAGCGCATGGCATTAGGGGTAAAGCCTCCCCTGAATTTATTTGTCTTTGAATTTTT
>JALOMS010000367.1 GCA_025455345.1 Thermoflexibacter sp.
CAGGATGCGATTGCACCACTTGGGAATTGGAGTTGGAACAAGGTAGTTTCATCTACTTCTTTGTAAATTTCTGGGCGAGTAGTAAAATGTTGGGCCGTAACAGCAATAGGCTCTTCTCCGCTTGCTAAGCGCGCTCCTTGGAGCGCGTAAACGCCCATGTCGTACATAGCTCCTCCTCCCATAGCTTTTTTTTGTTTCAAATGGGTACTTCTTCCATCAAAATAGCCCGCCGCACAGCTAATCATCTGTATCTTGCCAAATGCCTTTTCTTTCCCAAGCCTCATGTATTCTTGCGTATTAGGGTCGTGCTGACAGCGATACCCAATCGTCAATTTGACTTTGTTGTCTGCACAAGCTTTTATCATTGCCTCGCAGTCAGCTACGGAAGGAGCCATCGGTTTTTCACAAAAAACGTGCTTGCCCGCCTTTGCCGCCCTAATGACGTATTCTTTGTGCATTGATGGAGGCAAAACCACATAGACAATGTCTATATCGGGGTTATTGGCTATTTGGTCGAAATTGGAATAGTTGTAAATGTTTTTATCTGAAATATTGTATTTTTTCTTCCAAGTTTCTGCCTTTTGAGGAGAACCCGTAACAATACCTGCCAAATAGCACTTTTTGGTAAACTGAAAGGCAGGCGCAAGCACATCTGTACTGTAATATCCCAAACCTACTAAGGCAATGCCTAATTTGTCTTTGGGAGGAGCGCAAGCTATCATAGAAGGAGCAAATACTGTTGAGCTAACTCCCGCAATAGCTAAAGTTTGTATGAAATCTCGTCTTTTCATCATCTATTTACGATTTTGACCTGTGATTGGATATTGCTAAAAAAGGAATCATTGGATTCTTGGTCAAATCTAAAGAAAAAATAGGAAATTATTGGGATTGGACAAAGAGTAAAATATATTTTTTAGAGAGGTAACTCCAATAGAAACTTGCTACCCTTGCCCAATTTGCTTTCTACCTTGATACTGCCCTTGTGCTGTTCTATGATTTCGCGCACATAACTCAAACCCAAGCCAAAACCTTTGACATGGTGAAGATTACCCGTAGGCACGCGATAAAATTTTTCAAAAATAAGTTTCTGCTGTTCTTTGCTGATACCCAATCCTTTATCTGAAATGCTTATCAATAACGTTTTATCACTGCTTTGTGTATTTATCTCTATTTCTATATTTTCATGAGAATATTTTACGGCATTGTCCAAGAGGTTGGAGATGACATTGGAGAGATGAAAGCTATCTCCCATAATTTCATATTTGACTGCGTCAAGATTCTTTTTTATACTGCCTATTTTACCAATTTTAAGCTGATATGCGTCTGATAACTGGCTGATTATTTGATGAATATTTACTATTTCTCTTTTTAATTCTAATGCTTTTTGGTCTATGATTGCGGCTTGTAATACTTTTTCTACTTGGGTGTTTAATCTTTTGTTTTCATCTTTGATGACTTTGGTAAACTGCTTGATGAGTGTTGGATTCTGCAAAACTTCTTCATTTTCAATGTTCGCAATCGCAAAGGTGATGGTGGCAATGGGAGTTTTTAGCTCATGGCTCACGTTATTGATAAAATTGTTTTTCATTTCTTCCAATTTTTTTTGCTTGTGGAGGAGGCGTGCCGCTAATCCATAGCACAACAAGGAGATAACAATTAAAAAAATAGACGCAATGATTCTTATATAAATGGATTGCCAGATTGCCTGATTTTCTTTGGGAAAATACAGTCTTAATTCTTCCGTATCTGTAAAGGCATACTTAAATTTTGTGTTATCAAAATGCTGTTTATCAATGTTTTTAGGTAAAAAGCTGTACTTCTTTTGGTTGGGACTGTAAAATGCAAAAAATACCTCTTGGGTGATGTTATTTTCTTTTAATTTCGTATTAATCAGAGAATCCATGGGAAATATTTGGGCAATGCTAAGATGACTTTTATCGCAGTCTATACAATATTGGATACTCCGAAGCACGTAATATTCTTTCAGCCGTTTATTTTCTTTTCTTCGCGTTTTTTCTAATTCCTCTCTAAACTTCTCAAATTGTACTTTTCTAAGCACAGGGAGTAAAGAATCGGGCTTAAAATCGAGCTTGGGATAAGATTGGACAGAATGAGCGGTAATAAGCCAAAATGTACTATCCGAATTGATATACAGTGAGTTATATGACTTAGAGTTTTCAGAAGAAGAAGTGTGGTTAAACCAAACGGAGAATGTTTCGCTAATTTTGATGACTGTATTCTTTACATCATTAGCAAAGTTTTCTTTGGCTTTAGTATATTGCTTTTCTATGTTGGCGACTTCTACTCCCAATATCAAGCCCGCAGGGAAGCTAATCAGCAGAAGCAAAATAAGATAAACAGATTTTTTCATGCGATAAAGTTATAGAGAAGATAAAAACAAGGCACAATTTGGGAGGATTTTAAGTTTTATTTAAGTATTTGAGCGAAATAAATAACACATTTGATTTACCCCAAATACTTAATAATCAAAATACAAGCAAAAACTTCTTTTCACTTGCAACCTTGCGCTACAAATCTCTGTCTTTAAATTGATAGCTTTTTATATCTATTCATCGCTAAACTAACACCTAAATATGGAAATTTTGCGATTTTTTTTGTTTATAAGCCTATTTTTTGCTTGCTTTTCCTGCAAAAAAGAGAAATTTGATGAGATAGCCGCGAAGGATTTTTTGTCTGCCAATCACGCACCCATTAGCCAAGAAATTGCCAACTCTGCACAGGTACTATTGCCCACACAATTACTCCAACAAAATAGGGTTTTCCTCACAGGAGAGCGGCATGGTATTTACGACAATCAACTGCTCCAATTCGCTTTTTTGAAGTTTTTGAAGGAAAAAGCAGGGGTAAAATATTTGCTTCACGAAGGAGGTTACGCCGCAAGTGTCTATTACAATTTGTACTTGGAAAACGGCAATGAACAAATCTTGGACATGATTTTCTCCTCTTACAGAGGAACTTTTGAGTACAGCAAAAGCAAAAAAGATTTTTGGAAAAACTTGTACCAGTACAATGCAAAACTGCCTGAAAATGAGAGAATAATCGTATTGGGCTTGGACGTAGAGCATCAACGCATTACTGCTTATCGCCTTTTGTACGAACTTACCCAAAACCGCACTTTGCCCCAAGAAATAGAACCAATCATCAGGCAAGTGAGGCTTATCTTTACCAACCAAAGTTTTGGAGACTCTCCTGCCAATGAAAGCACTATCAAAAATTTGGTAGCAGATATAAGCGCGAAAAGGGCGATTTATGAGGGTTACTTGGGCAATCGCCTCTTTGATTTTGAACTTTCTGCCCAGAATCTACTCTATACATTTGATACTTTCAAAAATAATGGCTTCAATACTGATACCAGAGAGAATGCTATTTGGCAGAATTTCTTAAAGTTAGCTCAAAAATATCCTCAAGCAAAGTTTTACGGGCAGTTTGGCGGGTATCATGTTCAGCAACAGTCCAATGGGTTACGCATGGCGGCACTTATACAACATAGCGCAAGCTCTCCTGTGCGCGGGCAGGTGCTGAGTATCCAATACACCTATCAAAATTGTTTTTACTTGGACTCCAAAAGCAATACTCCGCAAGCTGTTAGCTCCATAGCCAATGAACATTTGTTTGCCGAGTACACCAAGACCAACTGGACTTTATTCAGGCTAATCGGGGAGCAATCACCTTTTAGTCAGTCGCTTATCCAAACTAACAATGACGAAAATCGCAAAGAGGGAACAACTACGGACTACTTCCAATACATGGTCGTCATCAAAAATTCTCTTGCCAACGAGCCTTTTTAAGCAGATTAAGGAATGTGGATTGTTGATAACCTGTAAAATAAAGAAAAACAAAATTTTGTACATAATTGCTTTTTAATAAAAAAACTTATATCATTGTCTTAGGTTTAGATAATATGCTAAGCACCTACATCTTACTACTTTTATAGTTTCCTTAATAAACTTGGGTATATTATTTATGCTTAAACTTATAAGATACTCATTAATATGCCTATTCGATTAATATTTATCATTGTACTCGTAACAATCTACCTGTTACTCGATTTTTCTTTATTTTCACAAGAACTTAAATTTTCGCATCTCAATGTCAAAGGTGGACTTTCTAATAATGCCATTACCAGTTTATTACAAGACAGTAAAGGGTTTATGTGGATAGGTACTACTGACGGACTTAATAAATATGATGGTTATAATTTTGAAATATATAGACACCAAATTAAGAACAAATATAGCTTGCAAAGCAATTATATTTATTATTTATATGAGGACAAAAATCAAGCTATTTGGGTTGGTACTAATGGAGGAGGCTTATACAAATACGAAAGTAAATATAATAGATTCATTAAAAATACTCAAATCCAAGACGCTTCGGTTAGATATATTTTAGAAGATACAGAACTTACGTTGTGGGTAGCGGCAGATAATATGCTTTTCCAAATGGATAAGGCAACTCGCCAATTTAAACCTTTCCATCAATTCACCAAAGATAATATCAATGCTTTTTTGCAAGTAGATAAAGATTGGTTTGCAGTAGCTACTGGTGAATCAGGATTGTATCTAATCAATACGAAAACAGGTCAATACAAGCTGTTTAATCACCATGAAAATAATACAAATAGCCTTTGCAATAATACGATAAGAAGTATTTATCAAGATAAAGAGGGTAAAATTTGGATAGGTACTGCTAATGGTTTAGATAGGTTTGACAAAAAAAATCTGTCATTTGAACATTTTAGTGTTACAAAAGATAAAAGTAAAGGTGTCCTAATTAACTCTATATTATCCATTTTAGGAAAAGATAATGATATCTGGGTAGGTACAGAAAATGGGGGATTGAGCAGATATAACTTACTAACAAAACAATTTACACATTATTTGCATGAAAATACTAAGCAAGAAAGTATTAGTGATAATGCCATCTACTCGATTCACATAGACAAACAAAATCGATTGTGGGCTGGAACATTTTCTAATGGGGTAAATATAGCAGACCCTAATAGTGAAAAATTTAGCAAACCTAATCTAAAATTGAAAAATCAAACTGTTAATGCCATCCTTAAAGATAGCAAGGGACGTATTTGGGTAGGAACAGAAGAAGGTTTGTCTGTGCAAGAAGGAGAAAATACTTACTATTATGCCCATGACCCTACTGATAAAAACTCGCTACCCAGCAATCCAGTTTTAGAAATATTTGAGGATAATCAAAATCGCATTTGGATAGGAACTTGGACAGGCGGTCTAAGCCTATTTCAAGAAGACAAAAAGAAATTCTTTA
This sequence comes from Thermoflexibacter sp., assembly GCA_025455345.1. GTDB lineage: Bacteria > Bacteroidota > Bacteroidia > Cytophagales > Thermoflexibacteraceae > Thermoflexibacter. The sequence goes on from JALOMS010000367.1 coordinate 5,302, forward strand.
ATTTTGCAATTGACGCAACAGACCCTACCCAACTACCCAATGCTAATATTTTAGATATTTTGCAAAGTTCTAAAAGTCAGCAACTTTTACTAGCTTCTTTTGGTGGTTTCCATTTGTTTGATGAAGATAACCCAAAAAAATTTACTACTTATACATCTATACCTGCCGATGAA
>JALOMS010000368.1 GCA_025455345.1 Thermoflexibacter sp.
CTTTTCTCTTTCTTGCTTTTCAATAGGCAAATAGCCTTGAAAAGCAAAAGATTGCCCGTTCAATCCCGAACCCATCAAAGCTAATAATATAGCAGAGGGTCCTACCATAGGAATTACTTGTATTTGATGCTTATGAGCGTAACTTACCGCCAAGCTACCAGGGTCGGCTATGGCAGGGCATCCCGCTTCCGACATTAATCCTACATTAGCTTCTAAAGGGATTTGCTTAAAATTTTCGCTGACGACTTGTATATTTGTATTCTTATTTAACTCAAAAAAAGTCATTTGAGAGATGTCTCTGCCTGTTTTCAAACTACTAATAAAACGCCGAGCGGTTCGTAAGTTTTCTGCAAAGTAAAAATCTGTTTGCATAATTACTTCGCGTATTTGAGGAGAAAGAGTTTCTAAACCATTGTCAGTCAAGGGTACAGGTATAAGATATAACTTCATATCAAAATTTGGTATTAGTCATTTGGTCTTTGCATATCAAAGTTGAAAATTATTTTGCTAATTTTACGATAAAATACCTTTAAATTGGTTTTATAGATTTTTTGAATAAAATTACAATAAATTTAATATATTTATAATGAAGCAGTTATTTGTTTTTATCTGTATAATTATTTCTTTTGAAAGTTTTGCTCAGTTTAATTTACGCAAAATCCCCATCAAACCTGTGTTAGATGTGGGTTTTAGTACCTATATGAATCCTCCGAAAGACATGCAGGTCAATCTCTTAGGCTCAAGGACTATCAATATATCTATGATGTATGAAGTCTATATTACAGACCATTTTACTTTTAATACAGGCTTGGGTGTATCCGTAGAAAGATATAGTTTTGACCAACCTATTACTTTGAGAGAGGGTATAGACTCTCGCAATAATCAGTTTGTGGGCATTTTCCCTCTTATTTATCAAGATTTTCGCAAATCCTTACTGATACCTACTTACATAGATTTGCCTTTGGAGCTACGCGTAGTAACAGCCACAGGGAGAGATACTTTTAGATTTATTGCAGGTTTTAAAGTGGGAGTATTAGCGGCGGCTCATACAAAAATAAAATATGGTACGGGAGATAATGTCAGAACAGAAAAATTAAAAGATGACTTTTTTATCAATCGGTTTCGCTACGGGGTGTATGGCAGAGTAGGGTATAAAAATGTACATTTGTTTACTTATTACAGTCTTTCTACCTTATTCCAAAAAGATAAACTCATTCCTAATCAAGAGATATTACCTCTTACTTTTGGGCTTAGTTTTATTATGTTTTAAATTTATTTTTCTGGTTTAAATAAAAAAACACATCATTTGGTTTGGACAAAAGCATTTATAGGAGTAAATAGCAAACTAATAGACAATTCATTACTTATATCATTGCTTAATCCAATATTTACCAAAACTCAAAAAAATATGAAAAATTTTAAAACCCTTGTTTTCTTCTTTGTTGTTTGTCTCTTTTCTCAAATTACCTACGCACAAGATACTACCGTCCAAAAGGATACATCTTATTGGAAAAAAGCGGGAAGTATTGGGCTAAATTTTGCCAATGTAGGACTTTCTAATTGGGCTGCAGGTGGGGTAAGCTCTATTTCTCTTGGCACTGTCATTAATCTTAGTTCGGATTATGCCAAAGGTGCTAATTCTTGGAAAAACTCTCTTTTGCTTGCATACGGTGTAATGCGCCAAGGAGGAAGTGAGGCTATTTTCAAGAAAACAGATGATAACCTGATTCTTGCCTCCCAATACGGACATAATTTGGGAGGAAGTAAGTGGAGCTGGATAGTAGGCGGAAGTTTGCGAACCCAGATTGCAGATGGTTATCTATTTGCGATACTCAATACAGGTGTAGAATATAATATTAAAGACATATTTTCTGTAAAGTTCGCCCCCTTGACGTGGCGTATGACTATCGTCAATGATGACGCACTTTCGCGAGCAGGTGCGTTTGGAGTAGAAGCAGGAAAGAAAACCCGCAGTCAGTTTGGTTGGACACTAAGCTCTACTTTTAAAAAAGAAATTGTAAAAAATGTAACATTCCAAAATGTACTTAATCTTTTTGGAGATTATGCTCGCTTGGGTGTAGTAGTAGTGAACTGGGAAACCTTGTTGGTAATGAAAGTAAATAAATACATTACTACTAACTTTGGCACACAACTGATTTATGACCATGATGTAAATGTAAGGCGTTCTGACGGGACGGTAGGGCAGGCTGTCCAATTCAAACACGTACTTAATGTGGGCTTAGCGATTACGCTGTAAGCATAGCATAAGTGATTGAGTGCAAACCAAATCAACATTGTAGCATGCCCTTTAAGATATGTAAGTATCTGATAATGAACTAAACACCTAAAGCATATTTTACAATAAAAATACTCATGTATTTAGTCTAAAATATTTAATCATTCCATGAAAATTCTTTGTATAGGAGAAGCACTGATAGATATGATTTGTACTGATAAGGGCAAATCATTGTCAGAAGGGCAACATTTTCTAAAAAAAACAGGTGGCGCACCTACCAATGTTGCTGCCGCAGTAGCCGCCTTAGGTGGGAAAGTAGATTTGGTAGCTAAAGTAGGACTAGACCCTTTTGGTAGGCAACTCATTAGTACAATGCAAGAATTTGGGGTAGCTACTGATTTTATTTTCCAAGACAATTCTGCTTTTACTACTTTTGCTTTTGTATCTCTCATGGAAAATGGAGAAAGAGATTTTGTATTCAATAGAGGAGCAGATGCGAATTTGGCTAAGGAAGAAATAGATGCGATTGACATTACTCAGTATAATATTGCCCACTTTGGCTCGGCTACTTGTTTTCTGGAAGGCAATCTTCAGATTTCTTACAAGGCTCTGTTAGCCAATGCTTTAAACCAAAGAAATGTTTTTATTAGTTTTGACCCAAATTATAGGCATCTTTTGTTCAAAGACAAAAAAGATAGTTTTATCTCCCAATCATGGCATTTTTTAGAAAACTGTCATTTTTTCAAAGTGAGTGATGAGGAGGCTATGCTATTGACACAGACCCAAACACTGACAGAAGCTACGCACTTATTACTCAATAAAACTAATGCCGTTTTTGCGATTACTTTGGGCAAAGAGGGAACTATGCTTGGGCTTGATAATCAGTTATATACTATCCCAAGTATTTCTATCAATCCAGTAGATACTACGGGAGCGGGTGATGCCTTTGTAGGAGCGGTTTTGTTCCAATTAAGTAAACTCTCACTCTCGCAAATACAATCTCTTAGCATAATAGATTGGCAAAAAATTATCCTTAATGCCAACAAAGCAGGAGCAAGAACCTGCGAATATTTAGGGGCTATGGAAGCCTTTAAACACTTAAGCAGTGATATTTTTAATTAAAATTAAGAGTTGAGGTGCTATCCTTAAGGCTTTATACACTATCAAAGGATTAGGAAAGCCTCGCTAAAAATACTTTTTGTAAAGTCTTGGAATTTTTGCATATAACTCATTATTTTTGCCATTCAAACATAAAAATCGCAATAATTATGATAACAGTAATGGAAGTAGTCGCCTATATTTTCTTTATTTCTTTGCTTTTAAGTTCTTTCCTAATAGGAGCATGGCTTTCAAGAGCAGAAAATAAAAGATTGAAAAACAAAGGTCTTTAAGACAAAGCCTTGTTTGGGTTAGGAATACTATAATATTTGAGAAAATTATTGGTTCTGTGCATCTTATAAAAAGGGAGATAATACATAAAATATTATTTTCCTTTTATCTATTTTACTACCATTTTATTTTAGCCTTCTAAATAAGAAAACGGCTAAAAATCCAGAAAAACACATGACAAATGCGTAAACAGCCGAAGGAACAGCCATTTCTGGAGCTTTCATTAGGGTAGTCGCAATCGTAATTCCTAATGTACCATTTTGTATGCCTGTCTCTATAGAAATCGTAATTGCTTGGGGCGTGCCTAATTTTGCTAATTTAGCACTCGAAAAACCAATCAACAAAGTAATAAAATTAAGTAATATAACAGGCAATCCCGCTTGAGTAACAAAACCCCAAACGCTTCCGCGCTCTTGGAGAATTAGAAAAACCAATACCAAAGCAAGTATAATCATGCTTACAGAGGCAAAATTCAGTACGGATTCTGCTTTCTTTGTAAAATTTGGGAATTGGGCATTCACAAACATACCTAAAGCAGTAGGCAATGCGGTGATTAAGATAATAGTACGAATAGTAGGGATAATAGGAAGTTGGATATCTGTGGCAGTTCCTGTGCCAAAATAGCTTAGTGAAAGGTTGATAATAAAAGGAATAGTAAATACAGTAACAACGCTTGAAATAGCAGTTAGAGTAATAGATAAGGCGACATCTCCTTTAGAAAGATAAGTGATGAGATTCGAGGTAGCACCACCGGGGCAAGCCGCAATTACCATCAAACCAATGGCAATTTCAGGTGATAAATCGAGTAGTTTTACTACGAATAAGCCCAAAATAGGTACAAAGATGATTTGACTAATTACCCCTATAAGAGTTGCTTTAGGGAAAATCACCACTCTCTTAAAGTCATCGGTTGTGAGGGTCATACCCATGCCAAACATCAGTGCGGCAAGGAGATAAGGAAAAATAACAGATAAATTCATAAGTTAATATTTCTGATGATATAAAACTAATCCTGCAACAGGTTCCTCCATGATATTTTTTAATGTAATTCCTTTATCATTAGCTACTTGGCGTAGTACATTTGCATAGTAAAAGGCTACTGAACCTGTAAAGTGTACTTTGTACTTATGATAATCCTCAAATTTGCAAACTCTCCGCTCAAAAAATAAGCTAAAACTTTGATAAACGATTTCATAGCAATAAGGCTCTGTGAGATGGTCGAATAAAAACTTAGAAAAAGACGCAAAATAACGATTAGGGAAAGGTTTATTGATATTTTCTAAAACTATTTCTCTATTTAGCGCATATCTTTTATGAAACAAGGATGCTAAATCTGCGGGCATTTCTCCATTGAGAAAATCTGTAACTATTTTTTTTCCTAAATAACCGCCACTTCCCTCATCTCCCAACCAAAAACCTAAGCTAATTGCCGATTGGACGATATTCTTGCCATCATAGCGTGTAGCACCCGAACCCGTCCCCAAAATACAAGCAATGCCAGCCTCTTCGCCACACAAAGCCCTTGCCGCTCCTAATACATCACTTTGTACTTCTATTGTTGCATTGGGGAATACTACTTCTAAACCTTTTGCAACAATCTGACAGCGTTCGGGAGTAGCACAGCCCGCCCCATAAAAATAGACTTCATGGATTTCTTGCTTGGACTGGATTTGTGGATAAAGCTGATTATCAAATAATTCTTCCAAAATACCTACAATAGAAGGCGTATCTTGATAATAAGGATTCATTCCTACTGTTTTAGCCTGTAAGGTATATCCGTCGGGCTGAAGTAGTCGCCATGATGTTTTAGTGGAGCCACTATCTGCTATCAAAATCATAATAAAAAATTCATTTAATTCTTAAAAAAATAACCTTATGCAACCTACAATTATTGAGGTTTTAAGCCTAAGACTTCTTCAGCAAATCTAAAAGTTTCTTTTTCTACGCTTGCTATATCGTTTGATTTCATATAAGAAGCAATGACATGGTTATTTACATTGGGAAAAGCGATTTGTCGTTTTTGGGTAGAGGGTGTGCCTAATGCTTCAAACATCGCTTTGATAGCTTTTACAGAAACTATTTTGTCTTGATTTTCTTCGTCTTTGTAGTAATATCCGACAAAAATAGGTTGTTTGATTTTAGCAAAATTTTCATGCGTCATCGTATGATTTACCAAAGATTTTAAGGCAATGAGTCCTTCTAATCTATATTTTTTAGTCCAATACTTTGCTTCTCCTTTTTTTTCTTCGGAGATAGCTCTTGGATTATCACCCATGACTGCTTCTGCAATCTGTAAGCCCCAAGGTTTGTCAAGCAAAGAAGAAGATGAGGAATAAAAATCTACCAGAGGAGAGTAAATGATAAGTCCATAGATGTCAGGATTTTGTGAGGCTATATACAGAGATTGCATACCACCTGCTGAGGTAGCCATGATAATTACTTTTTCCCCTAATTGTTTGCCTATTGCTACTGCTCGCTTGGTACTGGCTAAGAGTTTTTCAGGGGTAAGATTTTTAAAAATATCGAGCGTATCTATGCCATGCTCCTCTAAACGAGCCAAATATAAATTACAATTATACCGTTTAGCAAAATTTTTGTGGATAGGGTCTCCTTCTAACTGACTTGCTGAAAAACCATGAATATAGACTACACTATAAAGCGTTTTTTGCTTTTTGGAAGAATCAGCCCAAATAATACGAGCCTCATTATTGGGCTTGATAGATTTAATATTTTTCTCATAATCAATAACTTCTGCTTCCAAACGACTCAAATCAGCAGTAACATTAGGTAATTTTCCATCTAATACTGGAGTATCTGGACGAGGTCCTAAAACATATATTACCACAAACAAACTCAACAAAATCAATAATCCCTTTAGAAATTTTTTCATATTTACTCTTTTCCTATTTGTACACGCTTACATTCTTTTTTTCAAGACAATTTCTACCCTGCGATTTTTTTCTCTCTCTTTTACGCTACCATTATTGGCAATTGGCTTAGCTCCCCCATACCCTACTGTGATAATCCTGTCCCTGCTGATACCTCTTTGGACTATATAATCTCGGACTACCTCTGCCCTTTGTTCTGAAAGCTCGACATTGAGTTTGGCATTGCCGACATTGTCAGTATGTCCAGCTATTTCTACCAACCAATCAGGATATTTGTTCAAGATTTCTACTAATTTTTCTAATTCAATGATAGAATTAGGCAATAATTCGGACTTGCTTTGTTGGAATTGAATGTTGAGAATCATGGCTTTATTGAGCATAGATTCGTCTATTTTCTCTGGATTTAGCCCTTCTGGGTCTAATAATGGTTTTTCTTCTATGAATACAAATGGGGGTGATGAGTCTTCTTTTTTCTCTGGTAGTTGGATAGGAGCAGTTGTAAAAGCACCCTTACCATCAGAACCAATCCACAGATTATTGTTTAAATCAAAATGCAGGCACGTAGTAGTATGAGTGGTCAGACCTTGCTC